>JBBSMV010000011.1:0-21715 GCA_038232975.1 Rhodothermales bacterium | reverse complement strand
TTTTCGCCGAGCGCCGAGAGCAGGTGGTGGAGCAGGAAGGCCGTCGTCGTCTTGCCGTTGGTCCCGGTCACGCCGACGAGCCGCAGCGCCCGGCTCGGGGGGTCGAAGAAGACGGCCGCCGCCTCGGCGAGGGCCGCCCGCGTGTCGGTCACGACGACGAGGGCGGCCCCGCCCGGCGGGGTTTCGGGAGGCGACTGGCAGACCACTGCCGTCGCCCCGTGTTGCACAGCCTTGTCAAGGAACAGATGCCCGTCGGCGTGCTCGCCCACTAGGGCGAAGAAGCAGTCGTCCGGGCCGACGGTCCGGCTGTCGTGCGCCAGCCCGCCGATGGGTGTGTCAAGATTTCCCGTGGCCGCCACGAGCAGCCCCGCCGCGCGGAGAGGAGCCAGCAGGCTGCGAAGCGGAAGCGGCGCATGGCGGCTCACGGGAAGAGCGGTTCAGCGGTCGGCCCAGCACAACGGCTCGGACGGTCGCAATGGATCGGGTGGAGTCCCCCTCCTGGACAGGCGGGGAGCACGCACGTCCGTGCGTGCGGGGTGGTAGAAGAGAGGTTGGCGCTCTGCTCGTCGACCACCCCCAACCCCTCCTGTCCAGGAGGGGAGCTAGGTCGGCTGCTCTGTCGAAGCTTGGCAAGCATGGTCTTAGCGGCAGGTCAGCAGCGCGGAGGCGGGGAGCGCACTTCCCGGCGCGGGCGACTGATCGGTGACGACGCCGGCCCCGCGCAGCTGCGCGACGGTGCCGAGCGCGGCCAGCCACGCCGCGGCCTGCCGGGCGCTCAGCCCGCGCAGGTCCGGCATCTGACCCTGAATGGTCTCGGTGGAAGCGACGGCGGCGAGGTGGACCGTCCGGCGCAGCTCGGTGTCGAGCCCTGCGCTGGGGTGTTGGACGGCCACCTCCCGCCAGGCGTCGCCGGGGGCCGTGCCCTCCGTTGCGACGGGGAAGCCTAGCGTGCGAAGCTGCTGCGCGGCGACCTCTTGCGGCCGCCCGGTCACGTCCGGCAGCACGGCCGCGAGCCGCACGGGGAGCGAGTCGGCGGCGGCTTTGTGCCCGGCCAGCGCCGGCATCACGCCGGTCCACCGCTCGGCCGTGCGGGCGACGACGGGGGCCGAGACGGTCCCGCCATAGCGCCCGTTCTTCGGGTGGTGCATCAGCACGAGGAGGACCACCTCGGGGTCGTCCGCCGGGAACATCCCGACGAAGGTGGCGCGGTAGATGCCGGTGTAGCCGCCGGCTGTGGCGAGGCGCGCCGTCCCGGTCTTGCCGGCGATGCGCAGGCCCTCCACGGCAGCGCCCGGCGCGGTCCCGTCCTTCGAGACGACGCGCTCGAAGAGCGGCCGGAGCGTCGCGGCCGTCTCAGGCCGGAAGGCGCGGCGGACCGAGTCCTGCGGCGCGCGCCAGAGCGTCCGCCCGGCCACGTCGCGGCGCTCGGCGACGAGGTACGGGTGGACGAGGAGGCCGCCGTTGGCGAGCGCGGCGTAGGCGGCGGCGATTTGCAGCGGCGTCGCGCCCACGGCGTAGCCGATGCTCATCGAGGTCTTCGTCGTGCCGCTCCACGCCTCCGGCTTGCGGAGCGTCCCGCCGACCTCGCCCGGCAGGTCAACGAGCGTCGGCTGCCCGAAGCCGAGGGCGCGCGCGGTGCGGTAGAGGTCGCCCGCCTCGAGCTTCTGCCCGGTCTTGGCGAGGGCGATGTTGCTCGATTTGGCAATCGCCTCGGCAAACGTGATGGTGCCGTAGGCGTGGGAGTCGCGCATGGTCCGACCGCCGAAGACGGCCCACCCCGCGCCGGTCTCAATCGAGTCCTCGGGCGCGACGACCCCGGCTTCGAGCGCGGCCACGGCGGTGACGAGCTTGAAGGTCGAACCCGGCTCGATCTGGTCGGTGACGGCGTGGTTGCGGCGGGCCTCGGTCGGGGATGCGCTCGGGCGGTTCGGGTCGTAATCCGGCGCGTTCGCCATCGCCAGGATCGCCCCGGTCTTCGGGTCGAGGGCGACCGCCGTGCCCCACGTCGCGTCGGCCTCTTCGACCCCGCGGACCAGCTCTTCCTGGAGGATGGACTGGAGCACGAGGTCGAGCGTGAGGACGAGCTGCTGCCCGTGCCGGGGGGCGACGACGCTGCCGCCGACGACGGCCTTGATGTGCCCGAGCCGGTCGCGCTGCACGGCCTGCCGGCCCGGCTCGCCGCGGAGCACGGCGTCGTACTGAAGCTCCAGCCCGGCCGTCCCGCGCAGGTCGGTGTCAACGTGCCCGAGGACGTGGGCGGCGGTGCGGTCGTAGGTGTAGCGCCGCTCGAAGCCGGGCGTGAGGAGGAGGCCGGGGACGTCCCACGTCTCGAGCTCCTCCTTCTCGGCCTCGCCGAGGCTCCGGTGCAGCAGCACGTACTGCCGGCTCGCCCGGCCTCGCACCTGGCTCCGAATCCGTGCCGCGCTGCCGCCGGTCAGCCGGGCGAAGTCGGCGTAGAACGCCTCAGCCCGGCCGGCGAAGCCGGGAGCCGTCGGGTCGAGGGCGACCTCGTAGCGGGCGGCGTTGACGGCGAGCGTCCGCCCGGCGCGGTCGAGGATCGCGCCGCGCACGGCCGGGATCGTGACGAAGCTCTCGGCCTGGCGCTCGCCCTGCGCCCGCAGCTCCGGCCCCTCGCCGAGGTATATCCGCACGAGCTGCGCCGCGACGAGCACCGGCAGCAAGGCCAGCAACGTCAGCACGACGTAGAGGCGGGTGAGGATAGGGGCGCGGGGATCGTTCACTGCTTTCGAGAGCGGGTTGGGTAGGGGCGACCGGCCGGTCGCTACGGCGTTTGCACGTTGATCGTGGGGCCGTACTCGGAGCCGGATGCGAGGCCGAGCGCCTCAGCGCGGCCGAGGATCACCGAGGGGCTGGTCATCCGGTCGAACTCGCCCTGGAGCCGGTTGTGCTTGAGCACGAGGCGGTCGTTCTCGCGCTGGAGCTGCTGCACCTCGGCGGCGAGGGCCTGCGTCGCGTAGACGTGCCCGACGTAGAGCGTCAGCAGCGCGCACACCGCCGCCACGAGCAGCGCGAACCGGAGCGTCGGCACGCCGGCGACGAGGCCGGCCTTCGGTGCCCGCGCCGGGCGCGTTGCCACGCCTTTCTTCGCGGCGAGGTCGCCCCACGACGGCAGCCCGCTCGGCGAGGCGGCGGCTTTGGTGCGCTGCGTCGTGCGGGCGCGCGCCGGGGCCTTTGCCGGGGCCGCCTTCCGCGTCGGGCGCGGCCGGCGAGCGGTCGGTTTGGTTTTGGGAGAGGCCATTGTTTGTGGATGCAGGGGTGATGTATGTATCGCTCTCACGGGTACGAAAAGGCGGTGCCGAGGCCCGAGGCGTCGGGGTCGCGCTTCTCGGCGATGCGGAGGCGGGCGCTCCGGGCGCGCGGGTTCGCCGCGACCTCGGCCGCGCTCGCCGTGACCGGCTTGCGGGTGACGAGGTCCCACGGCGTCAGCAGGTTGCCGTAGAAGTCGCGCACCGGCTCGCCCTCGAAGTTGCCGTAGCGCAGGAACCCTTTGGCCCGCCGGTCCTCGAGCGAGTGGTAGGCGATGACCGCGAGCCGGCCGCCGGGCCGGAGCACGCGGAGGCCGGCGACGAGCGCCCGCTCCAGCACCGCCAGCTCGTCGTTGACCGCGATGCGGAGCGCCTGGAACACGCGCGCCAGCGTCTTGACCTCCTCGCGGTGGAACGTCGCGCCCCGCACCACGTCGGCCAGCTCGCCCGTCGTCTGGAGCGGACGCGCGGCGACGAGGGCGCGGACGATCTTCGGCGCGCGCGGCTCCTCGCCGTAGGCGCGGAGGAGGTGGACCAGCTCGGCCGGCTCGGCCTCGTTGACGATCTCGGCGGCCGTCAGCGATGCCGCCGTATCCATCCGCATGTCGAGCGGGCCGTCCGCGCCGTAAGCAAACCCGCGCTCGGCCTCGTCTATCTGGTGCGACGACACGCCGAGGTCGAGCAGCACCCCGTCCACGGCTTCGACCCCTGCCCCTTTGAGGAGCCGTTCGAGGTCGCCGAAGTTGCCGCGCACCGTGCGGAACCGCCCGGCCGACGTCTCGGCGTCGAGCCGCGCCTCGGCCGTGGCGAGGGCCTCCGGGTCCTGGTCGAGCCCGACGACGCGGCCCGCCGCGCCGAGCGCGTCGAGGAGCGCCGCCGCGTGCCCGCCGCCGCCGAGCGTGGCGTCCACGTAGAGACCGGCCGGGTCGGTGACGAGTCCGTCCACGACCTCCCGGTAGAGCACCGGCGCGTGGTAGCCCGTCGCGTAGGGCGAGGGCGGCGGCGTGGCGTCGGGCCGGTCGGCGCGTCGGGTCATGGGTCGGAGGAAAAAGGGAGCCGTCGTCATGCCACGCCTCCAGGTCCGTTCAAGCGTCCGCTCATCGTGCCCATGACGCGCTCGGCGACTTCTTCCTTGTCGGCGTCCCGGTCGTTCATGTAGGCGTCGTACTGGTTGGGGTCCCAGACCTCGATGTGGTCGAGCGCGCCGATGACGAGGGCGGTGTCCGCGATGTCGGCCTCGTTCATCAGGTTCTTCGGCAGCACGATCCGGCCCTGCTTGTCGAGCGCCGCCTCCTCGGCCATGCTGAGGGTGTCGCGAAGGAAGCGGCGGGCGGCGGGGTCGAACTGGTTGAGGGTGTCGAACTCGTCCTCCATTTGCGCCCAACGGTCGTTGGGATAGAGCGCAATGCAGCTCTCGAAGCCGAGAGTGGCCGTAAAGGTGTCGTCGGCCTCCGGCGTCAGGACACGGCGCATCTTGGCCGGGATCGCGAGGCGACCCTTCTCGTCCACCGAGTTTTCAGCCTGTCCTTTGAAGCGTGCCATTGCGGGATGCGCTATCGGGCGGCAGGGCGGGCGCAACACTTCTCCCCACTTTCCCCCACCTGCCCCAAAGTAGCACGCATATACACGAACTCCAACAAAAAGCCCTAGAATGGGCCGTTTTTGTGGATAAAAAGGGGAGATAGCGAAGATTGCACATATAATTTTCGACTGACTGAAGAGCTACTACCCCTCTAGGTGAAAAACATTTCACCCATCTAATCAGATCGAGCTACCAGGTGATAATTAATTCACCCCCTCTGGTCTCAGCTCCCCACATATCTTCTGGCTGACCTCCTCCCGCACGGCTCGCCGCCCGCCTATGCCCCCCGCCCGCCTCACCGAACGCCAGGACCAAGCCTACGAGTTCATCCGCGCCTACGTCCGCACACGGGGCAAGCCGCCGACGCTCCAGGAGATCGGGGCCGCCCTCTCGATCCGCTCCACGAACGGCGTCTCGAAGCACCTCCGCGCGCTCGAGCAGAAGGGCTACATCCGCCGCACCCCGAACGAGGCCCGCGGCATTGCGCTCGTCGACGCTGCCGCCGACCCCTACGCGTTCGACACCGAGGTGCCGAGCCTGCTCCTCGTCAGCCGCACCGACAGCGCCCACCCCGGCCGCCTCCGCCTCCGCCCCAAGGGCGCGCTCTTCACCGACCCGCTCTTCCTCGAGGCGGCCGATGAGGAGAAGTGCCTCATCGGCCGTGCCGGGGACGACGGGATGAGCGGGGCCGGCATCCTGAAGGGCGACTACCTCGTAATCGAGGAGAAGAAGTGGCGGCAGCTCGACGACGGTGTCATCGCCGCCGTGCTCGTCGGCGAGTCGCTCGTCGCCCGCACGTTCCACCTCTCGGGCAACCGCTTCCGCCTCCGCCCGGCCAACCGGACCTACTCCGAGGAGACGTTCACCGTCAAGGACCCGGCGTGCCACGTCATCGGCCCCATCCGCAGCGTGATGCGGCGGTTGTAAGAGCGGAGGAGCAGAAGTAAGGACGAGCGGAAGGTTTTAGGACTCACCGCCGCGTCAATCTTCCACGCTTCCGCTCGTTCCTCCTTCCGCTTCTAGCGCCGCCCGTCGCCGCAAGCGCCGCGAAGAGGTACGCCAGCCCGCCGACGAGCAGGACGGCCCCGACCCGTTGCCCCACCCAGGCGATTCGATCCGGCTCGCCGCTTCATCAGCGCAGCGTGCCGAGGTACTGCGTGCCGCCGGGGAACCTGGCGCGCGCGTCGGCCGGCAGCCTCCCGGCGAAGCCTTCTGGGTAAACGTTCAACGCTGCCATCTCCTCGAATGGCACGAACCGAACGGAGCGGATGAGCTGCTCGTCGCCTAGCTCGGGGTCAGAGCCGGTGGCGAGGGTGCCGCCGTCGGCGTGGCAGTGGAAGTAGAACGAGACGGCGTGGAGCGGCGGCCGGACGAAATCGAGCACATAGCGCAGCGGGCCGACGCGGAGGCGCAGCTCGGTCTCTTCCTCGGCCTCGCGCCGCAACGCCTCCGCGAGCGACTCGCCGAAGGCGACCTCGCCGCCGGGCGGCGTCCAGAAGGGTCGGTCGTCGTGAAGGCCCGCGTGCTCGACGAGCAGCACAGCGTCTGGCTCCGCGTCATCATCGAGAAGAAGCGCCCCGACGCGAACGCGGACGCGCCCACCGTAGGCTTCGATGGCAGCAGATACGTCGGGCATGAGCTTCGAACAGGCCGACGAACCGCTGCCCGCGTGCGAGGGCATCCGGCAGTGCGGCCTCCGCGGTCTCAGCCGGCGGCGAGAGCGAGAAAGCGACCGTGCACTGGCTACGGCTTCTCGAGCGCCACGAAGTCGGCGCGCTCGCCGATGCCGGCCGAGACCGTGTTGACCACGTTGACGTTGAACGTCTCGACGCGCTCGCGCGTCCGGTCATAGACGGTGCCGGTGAACTCGACCTCGTCCTGGCCTTCGGCGATCTCGATGGCGTTCTCGCTCTCGGCGAAGAAGACGCCCTTGTACTCCTTGCCCCGGAAGGTCTTGACGGGATAGGCGTAGCCCTGCCCCTCGACTCCGTTCAGCTCGGCTTGTTTCAGCGTGTAGATTGCCACGGTGACCTCTCTTCTGTTGATCCGACGAAATAGGGAGCACGCGCGCCGCGCCTGGCGGTAGCCCCTGACGGCGGCGCAGCCCGCGCGTATCGTTTACCTACGCGAGACTGGCGGCCCGGTTCGCAGCCCCTGCCTCCGCTTACCTTCTGCCGCCGTCGCCGCTCTCCGACCTCTCCCAACGGACAGATTCCAATGGAAGCTCCGCTCCCCGCCGCGCCGCAGCACGCCCACATCGCCATCATCGGGACCGGGTTCGGAGGGCTCGGGGCGGCGGTGCGGCTGCTCCAGGAGGGGTTCGACGACCTCGTCGTCTTCGAGCGCGCCGACGACGTAGGCGGCGTCTGGCGGGACAACCGCTACCCTGGCGCGGCCTGCGACGTGCAGTCGCACCTCTACGCCTTCTCGTTCGCCCCAAACCCAGCCTGGACCCGCCGGTTCGCGCCGCGAGAGGAAATCTGGCAGTACCTCCGCGACGTGGCCGAGCGCTTCGGTGTGCTCCCGCACGTCCGCTTCCGGCACAACGTGAAGGGCGCGATGTGGGACGCCGAGGCCCTGCACTGGAAGATCGAGACGAGCCGCGGCCTCTTCACCGCCGACCTGCTCGTGGCCGCGCCGGGCGCGCTTGCCGAGCCGCGCCTCCCCAGGCTCCCCGGCCTCGACACGTTCGGCGGCCTCGTGCTCCACTCGTCGCGGTGGGACGAGCGGCTCGACCTCGCGGGCAAGCGCGTGGCGCTCGTGGGCACGGGGGCCTCGGCGGTCCAGCTCGTCCCGGCGCTCCAGCCCGTCGTGGGGCATCTCACGCTTTTTCAGCGGACGGCCCCGTGGGTGCTCCCGCGCCGCGACCGGGCGCTCGGCGAGCGGGGCCTCCTCCAGCGCTGGCCCCGCCTCCAGCGCCTGGTCCGGGGCGCGATCCACGCGCTCCGCGAAGCCTATGGGCTGATGTTCCGCCACCCCGCCGTCGCCCGCCTCGCCGAGCGCGTCGCCCGCCGCCACCTCCGCCGGCAGGTCGCCGACCCCGACCTCCGCCGCGCCCTCACGCCGGACTACCTCTTCGGCTGCAAGCGCGTCCTCCTCTCCGACGACTACTACCCCGCCCTCGCGCAGCCGAACGTCACGGTCGTCGCCGGTGGGGCCGCCGGGGTCCGGCCCGGTGCCGTTGTGGAGCCGGACGGCACCGAGCACCCGGCCGACGTGCTCGTCTTCGCCACGGGGTTCCACATCCTCGCGTTCGTCCAGCGCCTCCACAACGCCGCGGGCGAGTCCCTCGCCGCCGTGTGGCGCGGGGTCCCGGCCGCCCACGTCGGCACGACCGTCCACGGCTTCCCGAACCTCTTCCTGATCCAGGGGCCGAACACCGGGCACGGCTACACGTCGGTGATCCTGATGATCGAGGCCCAGATCGAGCACGTCGTCAACGCGGCGCGGTACCTGCGGGCGCGCGGCCTCGCCGCCGCCGAGCCGACGGAGGCGGCCCAGGCCGGGTTCATGGAGGAGGTGGACCGGCGGGCCGAGGGGACGGTCTGGAGTGTGGGGCAGTGCAGCTCCTGGTACCAGGATGCGACGGGCCGCAACTCGGCGCTGTGGCCCGGCTCCGCTGCCGCCTTCCGCCGCCGCGCCGAGCCGTTCGACCCCAGCGATTACTACCTCTACCCCGCCCCTGCCACGGCGGACGCCGTCAGCCTCTGAGCCGCTCCCCCTCTTCGCTTCCCCTTTCCCCTCATGCCGCCCTCCTCCCCCTTCCCCACCGGCCGGCCGATGCCCGACCTCAACGACGACCTCCCACTGCCGCCCGACGAGCGCGTCGGGTTCGCCATCGTCGGACTCGGGGCCTATGCCCTCGGCCAGATCATCCCCAACCTCTCGGCTACGCGACGCTGCCAGCTCGCGGCCGTCGTCTCCGGCAATGCGGACAAAGCCCGCGCCGTCGCACGCGCCTACGGGCTTCCGGCTCGCCACATCTACGACTACGACGGCTTCGACCGGATCGCCGAGGACGAGACCGTGGACGTGGTCTACGTCATCCTCCCGAACACGCTGCACCGGGCGTGGACCGAGCGCGCGTTCGCCGCCGGCAAGCACGTCCTCTGCGAGAAGCCGATGGCCGCGACCGTGGAAGACTGCGAGGCGATGATCGCCGCCGGGCAGGAGGCCGGCAAGAAGCTGATGATCGGGTACCGGGCGCAGTTCGACCCGTACAACCTCCGCGCGATTGACCTCGTGCGCGGCAAGGGCGAGGATGGCAGCCGGATCGGCACGCCCCGCCTCGTCGTCGGCGACCACGGCCGCATCCTCGACCTCGACAACCCGCGCGACGAGTGGCGGGCGAAGCAGGTGCTCGCAGGCGGCGGCTCGCTCTTCGACATCGGCATCTACTCGCTCAACGGCGCGCGCTACCTCCTCGGCGAGGAGCCGGCCGAGGTCGCGGCGCGCTACCTGCCGGGCAGCGGCCGGACCGAGGTGGAGGAGGGCGTCGCGTGGACGATGCAGTTCCCGTCGGGGGCCGCAGCGAGCTGCACGTCGAGCTACCTCATCGAGGGGGCCAAGCGGCTCCGCGTGCAGGGCACCGAGGGCGAGGTCACGCTCGACCCGGCGACGGACTACTACGTGCGCAACCTCACGCTCACGCGCGGCACCACGCACCGCCGCATCGTAATCCCGAACCCGAACCAGTTTGCCGCCATGCTCGACGAGATGGCCGAGGCCGTGCAGGCCGACCGCGAGCCGAAGACGCCGGGGGCCGAGGGGCTGCGCGACGTGCGGATCATGCGGGCGGTCTACGAGGCCGCCGACACGGGCCGTGCAGTCCAGCTAGCCTAACCCTAGTAGCATCGTTTATGCGAAGAATGTGTGAACGCGGGACCCCTCGTCCAGTCGTGCGTATCCTTTTCTCACAGAGCAGAAACGCGCTCCCACGAGCGGCAGCACCCGTGTTGATAGGGACCGGGACGCCTAGCGATCCGGTCCTCATCTTTTTTGCTCACGCCCACCGCGAGGGGCGCAGGACTCGCGCACCTACAAGGCTCTGTCCGCGGATCGACCGTGATCGCAGCGCCCGAACACAACCAAGAAGGTATAGCAGTATGCGCACGACAGGAACAGTAAAGTGGTTCAACGACTCCAAGGGCTTCGGCTTCGTCACGCCTGAGGACGGCTCGAAGGACTGCTTCGTCCACCACTCCGCGATCAACGGCGAAGGCTTCAAGTCCCTCGAAGAGGGCGAGAAAGTCGAGTTCGACATCACGCAGGGCCAGAAAGGCCCCGCCGCCGAGAACGTTACCCGCCTCGGCTAGACGAGTCCGCCGCCTCCCCGCGAGGCACTGACTTCTGAAGGGCTGCTCCGGCGACGGGGCAGCCCTTTTCGCATACCGCCGCCACCCTCGCCCGGTCCTAAAGAACCGGGCTTATCCGAAGGGGTAGGGAAGCCCCTGCGGGGCTGTCCTACGTGCGAAGTCAGTTTAGGGCGCTTTAGCGTCCTTCGTTTCGATCAGCCCGGTGATTCATCGCCGGGCGGCGGGCGGGACACCCTTCTGCTCTCCCATCCTTCCACTCCTGCTCATACGATCCGCGTCGGGTCCACGGGCTTCGGCTCGGGGCCGCGGTAGCCGAAGAGCTTCTGCACGGCGTTGATCACGACGGGATACTGGAGCCGGGCGTACCACTGATCGGCGGCGCGGCGGGCACCGAGCCCGTAGGTCGGGTACGGCAGAATCGTGTCGGCGATCTGGCGGAGGCTCACGCCGCTCTTCATCGCCACGGCGTAGAGCGAGACGATCTCGCCCGCCCGCTCGCCGAGGACGCTGGCACCGAGGATCGTACCGCGCCACTTGGTGGCGAAGACCTTGATCTGGCCCGTCGTCTCGTTCTCGGTCAGCGCCCGGTCGAGCTTGCTGTAGGGGAAGCGGTAGACCTCGTACTTCGCGCCGCGCTCGCGCAGCTCGTGCTCCGTCGCGCCGAGCTGGCCCACCTCGGGGTCGGCGAACGTGCACCACGGGACGTGCCGGCGATCTATCTTCGCGGGCACCTTGAGCACGGCATTCGAGACCGCCACCTTCGCCATGTGCTCGCTCATGTGGGTCAACTGGTATTCGCCCGTGCAGTCGCCGGCGGCGTAGATGTGGTCGTGCGAGGTCCGGCAGCGGTCGTTGACCTGGATGCCCCCTTTCTTGAAGACGACGCCGGCCTCGGCGAGGCCGAGGTCTTCGATGTTCGGCTTCCGGCCGGTGGCGACGAGGATGCGGTCGGCCCGAAGCGTCTGCTTCTTCCCGTCGGTGCTGAGGTGGACGGCGATCTCCCCGTTCTCTTCGGCCACGCGCTCGACGCTCGCGCCGAGGACGAAGCGGACGCCCTCGCCTTCGAGCACTCGCTGGAGCATCCCGGCGTGCTCGGCGTCGTCGCGGCCGAGGATGCGGTCGGCCTGGTCCACGACCGTCACGGCCGTCCCGAGCCGCTGGAACGCCTGCGCCATCTCGATCCCAATCGGCCCGCCGCCGACCACCACGAGTGAGGCCGGTTGATCGTCGATCTCGAAGAGCGACTCGTTCGTCAGGTACGGCACACTGTCGAGGCTGGGGATCGGCGGGACGGCGGCGCGGCCTCCGGTGGCGAGGACGATCATGCGGGATGAGACGCGCTCGGTCCCGCCCTCGCCTTCGATCACGACGCGGTGGGGGTCGGTCAGCCGCGCCGCACCGAAGCGCACGGCGACCCCGATGTCTTCGTAGATTTCGGGCCGGTCGGCCTCGCGGTAGACCGCGTCGCGCGTCGCGCGGACGTGCTCCATCACGCGGGCGAACGGAATCTCCGGTTCGAGGTCGGCGAGGCCGAAGCGGTGGGCGGCGCGCGCGTGGTGGGCGATCTTCGCGGCCTTGAGGAGCGTCTTGCTCGGCACGCAGCCCGTCCACGTGCAGTCGCCGCCGAGGCGGTCGCGCTCGACCATCATCGTCTTCGCGCCGAAGGACGCGGCGAGGCCGGCGGCCGTCAGCCCGGCCGCGCCGCCGCCGACGACGAGCACGTCGTATTTGTAGCTACTCATAGGGATTGAACGCGATTGGGTGAACTGTAAAGGCGCTCCGTGACGGTGCCTCGCTGCTGGCGCATCACGCAGTACGAATCACGAACTCATGGGAAATGACCGGGCATCGGAGGAGGGAGCCGCGCTGCGGTTCGCGTGCGTCCCGGCGGAGGCACGCTACGCCCCGCCCACGCACAGTGCCTCACGAGAGGATAACGGTGCTGAGTTGTACGATACGCTCGCCGACGCAAACGCCGCCTGCGCCGAGGGCGAGCGCATTCTCGTGATCGACGCCAGCGGCTCGGTCCCGAACGCCGACCCCTACCTCCCGCCCGAGCCGGTCACGGCGGCCGGCGGCCTCGTCGTCCGGTACGAGGCAGACGAGCCGCTGCTGCTGTTGATCTTCCGGCGCGGCGCGTGGGACCTTCCGAAGGGCAAGCAAGACGAGGGCGAGACGGTCAAGGAGTGCGCGCTCCGCGAAGTCCGCGAGGAGGTCGGCATCGAGGAGCTACGCCTCCTCAAGCCCGCCGGCATGACCGTCCACGGCTACCCCGAGAAGGGCCGCTACCTCGTCAAGACGACGTGGTGGTTCTTTATGCGGACGCCGGAGCGCGACTTCACCCCGGAGGCGCGCGAAGGCATCGAGGCCGTCGCGTGGGTGCCGTGGAGCGAGGCGCAGGACCGGCTGGGCTACGCAAGCCTCCGCCGGCACCTGGCAGGGCTGACGCCACCTGCGTAGGGGCGAACGGCCGTTCGCCCCTACGTTTCGTGTGATCGTTAGGAATTATCCCGTTTGCATCTGCTCGATGAAGGCATTGGCCTCGGCGATAGAGGCCTCCATGTCGCGGATGAGCTGGTCCACATCGGTCTCGATCTCGGCGACGGTGCCTTCGAGCGAGGCGATGGCGCGGGCGTTGAGGTTGTGCTTGAGGAAGAGCACCTGGTCCTCGAAGGCTTCGAGCACGGGGGCCATCTTACGCTCGGCGCGCTCCATCGCCGCGAGGAGGTCCTCGTAGCGGTCGCGGGTCTCCCGGAGCTGGCGCGCGCTCTCGCGGCGGAGGCGCTGGTCGTCGTAGGCATCGAGCTCGCCCTCCCACTCGTCGAAGAGCGCCTCGGCCACGTCGTGGACGGCATCGATGCGGTCGCGGACCTCGGCGGCGCGCTCCTCGCTCCGCTCGTACTCGCGGTTGATGTCCTCGTAGGTGGCCTCGAGGTCGCCGCCGTCGAAGTCCACGAGCGCCGAGAACTCCTCGAGGGCGTCGCGGAACTGCTCCTTCGCCTCGTCCTGGCTGTCGCGCGCCTTCTCGACGCGGTCCACGAGCAGCTCGCGCTTCTCGATGCCGATCCGTTCGAGCGCGTTGAAGTACGCCCGCTGGCACCCGGCGAAGGCGAGGAGGGCGACGAGGAGGAGCGGAAGGCGGCGCATGGGGTGGGGGGTTGAGCCGAGAAGAGGAGGCAGAAACGCGCGGCCGTTCCTCCTGTTCACCGTCAGTTATAGTTCACCGTCAGTCGTAATGGTACCGATCCGCCCAATCCCGCGAGAGCGGCTCGAACGGCCGGCGGCATAGCCAGACCGTCGCGCCGTACTCCTCGTTCTCTGCGCCATAGGGGTTCGTCGTCGTGGCGACCACCTCGACTTCGGCGAAGAAGTGGCGGAGGTACTCTTCGGAGAAGCCGAGCGCGATCACCGTCGTGGTCGAGTCGGGCGGCGGCCCCCAGGCGTGGTACGAGTTGTGGCCGCTGACGGCCGTCGGCAGACGGGCCGGGCCGAGGAGGTCGATAGACCCGGCTTCGCCGTAGTTGGCGGTGAAGATCGCCGCGCGGGCCTGTTCCTCCGGCGGCAGCCCGTCGTAGATATCGGTGACGGTCCCGACCAGCTCGGGCCAGCCTAGCTCCTCGGCATAGTTCTCGACGACCTCGTGGAGCCGGTACCGGACCATCGGCTCGACGGGCAGGATGGGCAGCGCGAGCGGGAGCAGCGGGAGCGTCAGCACGACGACTGCCACGAGCGCCGCCGGACGTGCCCACCGCCAGCCGCGACGCCGGACGAGCGCCTCCAGCCCCACGGCTCCGGCGGCGAACCCGATGGGATAGGCCGACCCGAGGTAGTAATCCTTCCCCCCGACGAGCACCAGCACGACCAGCACGGTCAGCACGAGCCAACCGAGCGCACGGTACGGCCGGCCGGCCGGCGAGAAGAACCACGCCAGTCCGCCGAGCCACAGCGCAGTGCCGGGCAGCCCCATCAGGAGGGGCTGGATTGCGAGGAAGCCGACGAGCGTCGTGTCCGCGTTCGCGCTGTTGTTGGCAATGAACTCTAGAGTCGGGCAGCCGTGGGCGAGCTGCCAGAGCACATTTGGCAGGAAGAGGCCGAGGGCGACGAGCGCCGCTACCCACGGCCCCGGCGTCCGAAGCTGCGTCCGCACCGGCGTCGCCAGCAGCCCGACGAGGAGGCCGAGGCCGAACAGCAGCACCGTGTACTTCGTCAAGAGCGCGATGCCGAGCACGAAGCCTGTGCCGAGCCAGGCGCGCAGGCTCCCCGTCCGCAGCGCCCGCGCCGCGCCGTAGGCCGCGAGCAGCCACCAGAGCAGGTCGAAGGGGACGGTCTGGTGGACCGTGTTGGCGATCAGGAAAAGCGGCGCGCACAGCACGGCGAGCGCCGCCAGCACCTGGGCGAACCGCCCGCCGCCCAACTCGCGCGCGAGCAGCCCCGCCGCCACGACCGCGACGGTGCCCGCCAGCGCCGAGAGCACCCGCAGCCCTGCTGGCGTCGCCCCGAACAGCTCGGTGCTGACGAGTGCGAGGAACGGGGCGACCGGCGGATGGTCCACGAATCCCCATGCGAGGTGCCGGCCGCCAGCGAGGTAGTAAAACTCGTCCCGGTGGAAGCCGTAGCGCGACGCCGTCAGTAGGTGAGCCAGTAGTTTAACACCCCCCAGCGCCAGCACGAGTGCGGTCGGATGCGCGAGCCGGATGCGGAGCGAGCGAGAAGGCATGGTAGGCATCGAGCCGATTCGGGAGACAACTGTGCTACGGCGTCGAGACAGCGGGCACGATCAGTCACGCCCTGGGTCGAGCGCCTCCATCTTGCGCTGAATCCGCTCCTCGCGCGAGAGGCTGTAGTCGCCGCCGAAGAGCACACCCTCCCACCCTCCGTACTGCGGGTTCGGGAGCATGAACCACCGCCGGCCCCACCACCGCTCGTAGGGCGCGGCGGAAGCGGCGCGCTCCTCGACGGTATCAGCCGTGTCGGGCAGAAAGTCGCCGAGGTTGTCGCCGAGGAGCGCGAGCACGCGGAACTGCCGGGCGACAGCGTGGAGGCGCACGCCCTTGTCGCTGCCCGCGTCGTCGGGCGTCTCGCCGCGCGTGAGGACGGCGTCGAAGTCGGCCGAGACTGGGAAGCCGAGGGCTTCGAGGTTGGCCCGCGTGGCGGCCTCTTCGTCGGCGCGGCGGTTGGTGAGGTAGACCACGGCGACGCCGAGGCTGTCGGCGGCGCGCGTGAAGGCGAGCGCGCCCGGCACCGGCGTGGCGGCCTCTTCTTCGACCCACGCCTTCCACGTCTCGGGGGAAAAGGACTCGTTTGTTTGGATGAGCCGCGCCTGATAAGCTGAGTTGTCGAGCACGGTCTCGTCCACGTCGAGCACGACGGCCGGCGAGAGCGCCTCGAAGCCGGCCTGCCCAACCTGCTCCGGCGCGGCCGTCCACACCGGGTCTTCGAGCGCGGCACCGAGCGCGGCGCGGGCGGCGGCGAAGGTCTGGAGCGCGACGGCGCGGTACTCGGCGGCCGCCTGCGTCCACAGGACCGCGTGGAGGTTCTCGTTCGCCGGTACCACGACGGGGCCGACGGCGACCTCCGAGGTGTCGGGCACGGCGATCTCGGTCGGCGCGCAGGCGGCGAGGGCGAGGAAGGCGACGAGGGCGGCGGGGCGGAGACGCATCGGGTGGGGCATGAGGGTGGCGGGCAGCAGCGCCAAGCTAGGTCGCCCGGCCTGACGGCGCAAGCAGGAATGCGACGGCCGGGGCCGGAGCGCGCCGGTGGATCCCCGCCGAGCGGTGGTGGTACTCGCCCGCCTCGGCCCACCGCCCTGCCCATGCACATCGCCTACGCTACGGACCAGCTGCTGCCGCGTACCGCCACGGACGCGGAGCAGCTCGTGGCGACGGTCGCGGCGTTTGGGCGCGCCGGGGCGCAGGTGGACCTGCTGATGCCGGCGCGCTGGCGCGGCGCACCGCCGGAGGCTGCCGCGCTGGCGCAGTTCTACGAGGTCGAGCCGGCGTTCTCCGTCGTCCCGCTCCGCAGCCTGTTCCCGACGTTCCGGGGGCTGGAGAAGGTGGCGCACGGCGCGGCCGTCGCGCGCAGCCGGGCCGCCGCCGCGGCCGAGGTGCTCTACACGCGCAACCTGCCGACGGTCGTGGCCGCACTCCAGTTCGGGCGGACGCCCGTCGTGTACGAGACCTACCGGCCGTGGCCGGACCAGCACCCGCGCCGCGCGCCGCTCTTCGGCTGGATGTTCCGGCACCCGCGCTTCCTCGGGGCCGTGCTGCATTCCGCCCTCGCCGCCGACAGCTACAGGCGCATCGGGGCGCAGGACGACCAGCTGCTGGTGGCCCACAACGGCTACGACCCAGCCCGGTTGGCTCCCGTGCTGAGTCGGGAGGAGGCCCGCACCCGCATCGGGCTTCCGATAGACGGGCGCGTGGTGACCTACGCCGGGCACGTCTCGCCGGCGAAGGGCCTCGGCCTCGTGCTCGACCTCGCCGACGCGCTGCCGGAGGTCCGGTTCGTGCTCGTCGGGTCGAAGGGCGCGGGGCCGGTGGAGCGGCGGGCGGCGGGGATGGAGAACGTAACCATTGTGCCGTGGCAGCCGTTTGGGGAGACGGTGCCGTACCTCTACGCGGCCGACGTGCTCCTCATCCCCCCAACGCGCGGGCCGCTCGAAACCGTCGGCACCACGGTGCTCCCGATGAAGACCTTCCTGTACGGGGCCGCCGGGCGGGCTATCTTCGGCCCTTCGACGCCCGACCTCACGGAAGTCCTCACCGACGGCGTCTCGGCCCGGCTCGTCCCGCCGGATGACCCCGAAGCCGCTGCCGCCGCCCTCCGCGCGCTCCTCGCCGATGCCCCCCTCCGCGCCCGCCTCGCCGGGGCCGCTCAGGCCGGCGTGCAGACGTGGGACGGCCGCGCCCGCCGCATCCTGCGTTTCCTCCACGCCCGCCTCGCCGCCCGCGATGCCTGACGCGCCCGCCGCCCTGCCGCCCCGGTCGGTGCCCGGCCTGTACCTCGCCGCCGGCAGCGCGCTCGGCGGCGCGGCGGCGCTGTGGGCCGGGGGCCGGGGGCTGCTCTACGGCCGGGCCACCCGCGACGGGCACACGCTCCACTTCGAAGGGATTCTGACCCGCCGGGCACCGGGTGCCTCGTCCGACGCCGAGCGCGCCCTATCGGTCTGGCTCGCCGGGGGCCCGGCTTGGCTGGCACGGCTCGAAGGCTACTTCACCGTGCTCGTCGTGGACGAGGCGGAGCGGCGGGCCTTTCTGATGGGGGACGCCTTTGCCAGCCGGCCCTGGTACCTCTACCGCCGGGGCCGGGCCTGCGCGGCGGCCCCCACGCCGCTGTTCTTCGCCGAGGCCGGTCTGCCGATGCGCCTCGACCGGCAGGGCCTCTACGAGACGGTCCGGCTGCTGCACACGGCGGCGGGGGCGGGCACGCTCGTCGAGGAGGTCGCCCGCATCGAGCCGGGCGTGGGCTACTGGATCGAGGCCGACGGTTGGGTGCGGCGCGAGCGGGTGAGGGCGTTCGTGCAGGACGAGGACCCGAGCCTGAACCTCGACGCGGCGGCGGACTGGCTGACGGAGATCGTGCGCGACGGGGTGCGCGGCACGCTCTCCCACCCCGCGCTCCGCGACCGCCCGGTGCACCTCGCGCTCACGGCCGGGCTGGACTCGCGGCACGTCCTCGGCGAGCTGCTGGTGCAGGGGCACCCGCCGGAGCGCCTGCGCCATGTCCTCGTCACCGAGGCCGAGGCCCGTCCCGTCCGGGCGATGGCCGAGGGGCTCGGGCTGCCGCTCGACCTCCGCTCCGTGGAGGCGCTCGACTACGACGCCCTCCTGGCGCGGTGGATCGAGCGGAGCGGCGGGCTCCTCCACGTCCACCAGGTCTACCTCCTCGACCTGGCCCGGCGGCTGCCGGACGCGGGCGTGGTCGGGTTCGACGGGTTCCTGATGGACCTCCTCCTCGGGTTCACGCAGCACCGGGCGGCGGCGGCGCGGCGGCGCGAGGTGCCGGAGGCGCTGCTCGGGCTGAGCTACACAGACCCGGCGATGCTGCGGGCGCTCGTGCCGGGGAGCGCTCGGCACGCGGAGGCGGCGCGGGCGGCGCTGCGAGCGGCGGTGGGCGCGATCGAGGGCAGTGCGGCGTTCACCCTCACCCTCCTCCAGGCGCTGAACCGGGGGCTGACCTACAGCGGTGGGGCCTACCCCCTCCTCGGCGACGAGGCGCTCTACGTCGCCCCGGCGTCCACCCCGAGGCGGTCCGGTTCGTCGAGCGCGCGCCGTTCGGGGTCGTGGGGCACCGGCGGGCGCGGGTCCACGCGCTCCGGCGGCACTTCCCCGCGCTGGCCGCCTACCCCGGCCCGAAGGGGCTTCCCTACACCGAGCCGCAGCCGCTCCAGAAAGGCGGCACCCCGGCTGCCGCCTACCTTCGCCACCTCGGCCGCGCGCTCCTCAGCGGTGGCCGGACCGATCCGGCCCCGGAGACCGAGCACGCCTGGCTCCGGCGGGTCCCGGCGTGGCACCGGATGCACGCCCGCCTCGCCTCAGAGAGCCGCCTCGCCGCCGACGGCTACGTGCGCGGGGCGGCGCTGCGCGCGTGCTGGCGGCTCCACCGGATGGGCGACCACCGGGCGTGGACGCTGATGAGCCTGCTCACGGCCGAGGTGGCCTACCGCCTGCTCGTCCGCCGCGAGCCGCCCGGGGCGGTCCACGCCTGGCTGACCGGCACCTGAAGCCATGCCCGCTGCTCAACCCTTCGGCCGCCGCGTCGCCCTCTCGTTCCTCTACTCGGGCGCGGGGAGCGTCACGAGCCGCGTGGTCAACGCGGTGGCGCTGCTGGTCGTCTTCAAGCTCATCTCGCCCGAGGACTTCGGGGTGGCGAGCATCGTGCTGGCCCTCTTCGCCGTGCTCCAGGGGGTGACGGAACTGGGGCTGGGGGCGGCGCTCGTGCAGGCGCAGCGGCTCGGGCGGCGCGAGCTGGACACCCTGTTCTGGGCGGCGGCGCTGATGGCGCTCGCCGTCTACGCGCTCCTCTTCGCCGCCGCCCCCCTCGTGGCGTGGTTCTACGACGAGCCGGTCCTGGCGGACCTGCTGCGCGTGCAGGGCCTCGGTGTCGTCCTCTTCGCGGGCTACTTTGTATCGCGGAGCTGGCTCGTCAAGCACCTCCGGTTCGGCCGGATCGCGGTGGCCGACAACGTCTCGCTCGTCCTCTCGGCCCTCGGGATGGTGGGGCTGGCGGCGCTGGGGCTTGGCCCGTGGGCGATCATCGGGGGCGAGTTGGGCAACCGGCTCGGGCAGCTCGTCTTCTGCCAGGCGTTCCGCCCCTACCGGCCGCGCTTCCGGCCGGCCTTCGGGCGCGTCCGCCCGCTGATCCGGTTCGGGCTGTACGCCACCGGCTCGCGGCTGCTCTACAACCTCTACGTCAACGCCGACTACCTCCTCGTGGGCAAGCTGTTCGGGGCCGAGGCCGTCGGGCTCTACACCCTCGCCTACCGGATCATCTCGGACCCCGTCAAGGCGCTGATGTCGGTCGTCGGCGACGTGGCATTCCCGTCGTTCTCGGCGCTGCAGGCCGAGGTGGGGCGGCTGCGGCGGTACTTCTTCACGATCGCGCGCGTCACGCTGAGCGTCGTTGGGACGGTGGCGGCCGTGCTGGCGGTGTTCCTCGACTGGCTCCTGCTCCTCGGCGGCTACGAGCCGTGGCTGGAGGCCGTCCCGATTGCTCGCGTGCTCGCCGGCCTCGCGGTGTGGCTGTGCGTCTCGCCGCTCGTGCCCCAGCTCCTCAACGCCGTCGGGCGCTCCGAGCTGAACTTCACCTACTCCCTCGCCGCCGCCCTCTTCATGCCGGCGGCGTTCTTCGCGGGGGCGCAGCTCGGGCTGATGGGGGTGGCGTGGGCGTGGGTGGTGGCCTACCCCCTCGTCGTCGTCGTGCTGTTCCGGTTCGGGGCCGGGGCGCTCGGGATGGGGCTGGGGGCGTTCCTGGGGCGGATCGCGGGCGGCCTCGTCGTGCTCCTGCCGGCGGCGGCGCTCGCCCTCGGCCTGCGGGTCGGGCTGGCCGGCGTCTGGGCCGCCGCGCCGCTGCCCGTCACCGCGCTCGGGGTGCTCGCGCCGCTCGGCCTCGCGCTCGGCCTCGCGGTCTGGCGCGAGCGCGACGTGATCGCGCTCCTGCGCGGCGAGCCAGAGGCGGTCGCATGAACGTCCTCGTCTGGGCGACCACCTTCGGGGCCGACCTCTGGAGCCTCACCCGGTTCCTCGACCAGCGCGCCGACTGCGCCGTGCAGGTGGTCCTCGACGATCCGGCGGCGTTCCGGCGCGAGGGCGTGGCGCAGCTCTTTCCTCTGGAGAACACGCCGCTCGTCCAGCGCCGCCCGTGGCATTCCGTCGTCGGGGTGCCCGGCTTCCGGCCGGACGTGACGGTGATGGACAACCGCGTCCCGCTGCGCGCGCCGTCGCCGGCCGGGCTGATGCTGTGGCACGGCTTCGGCTGGCGCGGCCCGAACGCCGCCGAGGGGGACTTCGCGTGGCTCCACCGCGCCATTGCTACCGCCTTCGGCGACGCGCGCGTGCCGAACCCGCGCTTCCGCTGGCAGTGCTTCGGGCCGTGGGACTTCGAGCACCGCACCGGGGTCAGCGGCTTTGCGCCCGAGAACTGCCGGCTCATCGGGGCCGTCTCCCACGACGACCTCCGCCTCCCGCTCGACCGGGCGCGGGCGCAGCCGTTCTACCCCTTCGACGTCGAGCGCCGGAAGACCGTGCTGATCGCGCCGACGTGGCACTACGGCGAGGTCTTCGCCCACTGGGGCCGGGAGGCCGACCTCTTCGACCGACTCCTCGACCACCTCGCGCGCCGCGAGGCCAACGTCATCCTCCGGCTCCACGATTCGTTCCGCTTCGAGAAGCCCTACCGCCGCTTCCTCGACGACCTCGCCCGGCGCTATCCGAACGTCCTGCTCAAGTTCAAGGACCGCCACCCCGACAACTTCCTCGACCTGCAGGTGGCCGACATGCTCGTGACCAACTTCTCCTCGATTGCCAACCTCTTCTACGCTACCCTCCGCCCGACCGTCCACGTCTACCCCGTTGCGAGCGGCGACGACGCGTTTCTCGACCGGCGCTACACCGTGCTCGGCGTGCGGGAGGAGGAGGTCGAGTCCGCGCAGTTCGTGTGGAAGCTGCCGCCGGAGGACCACGGCGGCCTCCTCGCCCGCGACTTCGACGAGATGATCGCCGGGATCGACCGTGGCCTCGACGAGCCGGCCTGCTGCCGCGCCCGCGCTCAGGATTTCCTCGACCGGCACCTGCTCGGGGCCGACGGGCACGCGGCCGAGCGGGCGTGGGCGACGATGCAGGACGTCGCCGCCTCGGCGCGGTGACCCCCTGCCCCACTCGCGCTACGCTGCTTTGCGGGGCTGTCCCCCTTGACAAGCAGGGTCGCTAAGTTCTGACACCTCCCTCAAAAGCACCGTCATTCCCGACCCCGATCGGGAATCCAGAGCGCCCAGCACGCCTTCTGGATTCCCGCCTTCGCGGGAATGACTACCATCTTTGCATCTGAGACGATGA
>JBBSMV010000010.1:0-22823 GCA_038232975.1 Rhodothermales bacterium | reverse complement strand
GGTGAGAACGCGAGGCGAGAAGGTACAGCGAGGGTAGAAGCGGAGGAGTGATGCGCCCTGGGACGCCGAGCTCGTGCCACGCCCGGAGCAGGTACAAGAGGTACGGGACGTGGTGGCCCCCGCTGTTGGGGTCGTAGAGGAGGAGGCGGGGCGCGGGCATAGACGTCGGTGGGGCCGGGGAAAGGTACGGTTGCCGGAGGGCTGCCTCCGTCAGGACGAGCGCCCGTGGAGCCGCCGGAGGGCCGCCGGGTCCACAATCCCGGAAGCGAGGGCCGCTGCCGCGTAGCCGACGACGGCCACGCCGGCGGCCAGCAGCGGAGGGGCACCCAGCGCGCGAGCAGCCAGCAGCGGGAGGACGACCCCGACGGCCGTCGCAAGGGCGGCGCGCGCGAGCATCCCCAGGTGGAGCTCCTGCACCGCCCCGTAGTAGAGAACGGCGGTCCCGGCGACGACCGCGCCCTCCGTCACGAGCGTGGCGACGGCGGCTCCCCACATGCCATAAGGGGGGATGAGGGCGAAGTTCAGCCCGACGTTGAGCGCCGCGCCGACGGCGAGCACCCCGGTGTACGCCCGCTGCCGGTCCCACGCGATCAGGCTCCCCCCGTAGACGACGCGCGCGTACATCGGTGCGAGGCTCACCAGGAGGATCCCGAGCGGGACCGCCGCCGGAGCGTAGTCCGCGCCGAAGATAGCCACGATGTCCGGGGCCAGCAAGAACCCCCCCGCCGCGATGGGCAGCCCGAGCGCGTAGAGCGCCGTGGCGAAGGGGCGCGCGTGCGCGCGCATCGCCTCCGGGTCACCGGCGGCGCTGGAGAGGGCCGGCAGGAACGCCTGGTACGCGATCTGCCAGGGGATTGTAGCCGCCGTGACGACGCGGTAGGCCGCCGCGTACCAGCCCACCTCCGTCTGCGTCCGGATCAGCCCCAGCATCACCTGGTCCAGGTTCGTGTTGATCGTGGAGAGCAGGTGCGAGGCGGCAATCGGGAGGCCCGCCGCCAGCATGGTTCCCCAGAGCCGCCGGTCCGCCGCGAAGCGCGGGCGGCCGAACTCGCGGGAGTACGTGACCAGGAGCCACAGGTTAGGCAGCGCCAGCGCCGCCACCGTGACGACGGCGGCCAGCACCACCTGGTCCGGCTGCCGCACCAGCAGGAGCATGCCGGCGAGGGCCACGGCGGAGGCGACGACGTTGCGGACGGCCACCACGCTCAGGCGTTGCAGCCCGTGGTACACCCAGCCGAACTCGACGGCATGGGCGAAGAGGCTCAGCCCCAGCACCGCCCCCGTGAGCTTGAACAACGGGTCCTCGTCGAGCAGCAGGACGACGCCGACGAACACGCCGAAGGTAGCGAGCGCCCCCACGAGGCGGAGCAAGAGGACGTGGCCGGAGAGCCGCCCGGCCTGCTCCTCGGCGCGGGCGACCTCGCGCATCGCGTAGACCCCCATCCCGAGGTCGGCCGCGAAGCCGAAGTAGGCGAGGAAGGCCAGCCCCCAGTTGAGGATGCCGTACCCCGCCGGCTCCAGCACGCGGGCGAGGTAGACCGTCGTGACGAGCGTAGCGACGGCCGTGACCCCTCGGGCGGCCGTCAGCGCGCCCACGTTTCTGAGAATCTGCCCGGCCCCGCTCACAGGGCCGCGCGGGGCCGGGCGGGGACGGCAGCCGCGTCGCAGCGTTGCACGAGGCCGCTCACCAGCCCCGTCAGCAGGGCGAAGGTGAAGAGGTGGTCCATCACCGCGAAGAAGATCGAGGCGTTGGCCGCCAGGGCGAGCGCGGCCAGCGAGACGAAGGCCACGAGCGCGAACGCCCGGTGCCGCTCCGGCACGAGACCGCTCCGGTACGCCCGGTAGGCGGCGACCAGCGCCGCCCCCCACCAGAACAGCAGGAGGGCCAGCCCGAACACGCCGATCTTGAACCAGGCCGCAAGGTACCCGTTGTGGATGAAGCCCTTCTCCAGCGTGCCGAGCACCAGGATGTCGAAGTACCGATACTCGGTGCCGAAGCCGTAGCCGAGGATGGGGTTCGCCACGATGTAGTCCCACACGGCGCGCCACTCGACGATCCGGCTCAGCAGCGAGACATCCCGGGTCCCGGAGCCGATCATCTCCATCCGGTTGAGCGTCCCGCTCAAGATGAGGTCGGCCACTCGGCCGAAGAACAGGAAGGTCACGGCCGTGAGCGCGGCGGTCCCCACCGCGGCCAGCCCAACGAGCCGGACACGCTGAGGGCCGCGGAGCAGCACCAGCAGCAGGACCAGGCCGAAAGCGAACGCCACCCAGAACGTCCGCCCCCTCGTCAGCAGGAGCGCCCCCAGCACGAAGAGGAACAGCCCCAGCAGGCCCACGCGCTCCCACCAGCGGCGCGCGAACAGGAGGAAGACGAGCAGGGCGAAGCAGGCGACGAGGATGAGCGTCTCGACCGACCCGAACCGGACGTCGGCGACCTGCCACCCGATGGTGGCCGAGTGGATGACCTCGCGGAAAAGCCGGAAGGTGTTGACGCTGAGGAACAGCCCGAGCCAGAGCAGGACGCCCACGATGATCTCGGGGCCGCGCCGGTAGGTGCGGCAAAGCTCTTTCACGGGGAAGTAGAGGGCCAGCATCAGAAAAGCCGTCAGGTCCCCCCGCAGCAGGCCGAGCGGGGCGCCGAAGATGAGGCCGCTCAGGACGCCGAGACCCCCGCCGGCCACGATGAGCACGGCAACGACGCGGTCCAGCACCGTGCGAGCGAAGCGGTCGCCCGTGAGAAACCGACTCCCGTACCAGTGGAGGAGGTAGGCGTAGTAATACAGCCCGTAGAGCACCTCCGTCACCTGGATGCCCTGGTCCGAGTTCACAGCCAGGACGAACCCGCCCAGCAGGACGCTCAGGTTCAGCACGGGGTAGCGGAAGAGCACTGCGCCCACGCCCAGACCCGCGAGGGCCGCCGGTAGCAGGAGGACCCAGTCGGGCCTGCGCCACGCCGCGAGAAGGGCGAGGGCCAGCCCGCCGAGCAGGGCCGCCCACAGCGCGCGCTGCCCCCAGCGCCACACCGCTGCCGACAGCGGAGGCCCGGCCGGCGGAGGCGTGGCCTCCGGGGAGCCGACGCTCGCGTTAAGCAACGGACCGGGGCTGGCTCGCCTCGTGCAGGCGGCGGGCGAGGTGCGCGCGGTGCTGCCACAGCCACGCGTGCGCCAGCGCAAACGCGCAGGCCAGCAGCAGGGCGCTGAGCGTGACGCCGACCACGATGAGGCGCCGCGACGGCCGCGCCGCCAGCCGGGGCGGGACGGCCGCGTCTATGACCTGCACCGCCGAGGCCTCGCTCCGCTCCTGGAATAGCGCCTGCTCGTAGAGCGGGTAGATCGTCTCGATGACCTGGGCCTGGACGAGCTGGTCCTGCATCAGCTCGGCGTAGCGCCTGGCCGCAGCCGGGAGGTCCTGCATCGAGACCGGGAGCAGCTCGTCCCGGCCGCCGAGCGCGCCGCTGACCTGGCGGCGTGCGGCCTGCGCCGCCGCGCGGGCCGCCTGCACCTGCGGGTTGTCGGGACCGTACTGCTGGGCCAGCGTCTGGTACCGGACCTCCGCCTCGGCCACCTGGGCCTTCAGCGCGGCTACCGACGTCATGAAGGCCGCCGCCTGCGACTCGAGCTCGACCACGCCGTTGGCCTCCTGGAACGCCTGGACCTCGCCCCGCACCGAGTCGAGGTCCGCCTCAGCCTGGCGCAGCCGCTGCTCGATGAAGACGCGCGACTCGCGGGCGCTCTGCGAGGAGAGCCGCGCGTTCTCCTCGTTGAGCTTCGCCACCATGAAGTTCGCCATCGCCGCCGCGCGCACGGGGTCCCGGTCGTAGGCCCGCACGGCGAGGTAGTCGAGCTCGACGTCCACGTCGAAGTCTGCGTTCTGCGCGAGCATCTCGGCTGCGAGCTCCGTGGGGTCGGCCCCGTCCTCGGCCTCGATCTCGTAGACGTTCGCGAGGTCGAACTCCTCCACGACGGACTCCATCATGGTCCGGCTGGTGAGGATCGCCAGGTAGCGGACGTAGTCGCCGCCGCTGCCGCTGCCGAGGAGGCGGCTCAGGCCGCCCGAGGCGCGGTCCATCATGCCGAGGAGCGACATCCCGCCCTCGGAGCGCAGCACCCGCGCCTCGGCCGCGTACCATCTCGGCAGCAGGAGCGCGACGATGATGGAAGCGATAGCCGCTGCCGTCGTGACGCCGGCGATGAAGCGCCGCCGCCGCCAGAGCAGGCCCGCGCCGTGCCACAGCGTCTGCGAGACCTGCTCGCGGCGCGCCGCGTCGGCCGAGGACTCACTGAGGGCGAGGCCGTCCCCGTACGAAGTCTCTTCCGTTTTGACGTTCATGCGCAAGCAGCTTGTGGGCCGAGCAGGTGGGGAACCGCAGCGAAGGCCGGCTCGGTCGGGCGCTAGTTCGCTGTGTCTCGGGTAATCAGGAGGTACGTCGTGACGACGCCGACGGCCGTGCTGAGGATGGCAAGCCCCGTCTGGACGTACTGGAAGCGGCGGTCGGCGCGCTCCTGCGAGCGCTGGAAGTCGAGCTGCCGCTCCTGGAGCGCTAGAGCCTGCAACGATTCGGTGTCGGCGATCGGTATGCGGTCGACGAAGAGGGCGTCGCCCGAGCGGATCGGCGCGCCGTCCGGCGGGCGGAGCGCGCCGCTGCCAGCCTCGCGGAGGTAGGTCTCGGCGGCGGCCGGCCCGCGCCCGCCTGCCTGCTCGACGTAGTACGCGGCGTCGGCTCCGGGGCGGAACGGTACGTAGCCGGGGTTGCGCACCTGCCCAACGACGAGCACGGCGTCGGGGTCGCGCGGGACGACGAAGCGGTCGCCGTCGCGGAGCGGGACCGCCGGGATCGAGGCCGGGTCGTCTCCGAGCGCGAGCGAGACGCGCTGGTACTCGAGCAGCTCGCGCGTGAGGTACTGCCGGCTCACGAACGGGAGATCGCTGAGCCGGGCCTGCTCGGCGATCTCCTGCTCGACGCGGGCGGCGCGGGCCAGGGGGTCCGTGATCGCCCCGAGCGCCTCGCCGCGAAGCGTCGGCTCAGTGGGTTCCCGTCGCTCGAGGTACGCCGCGCGCAGGAGGCCGGCCGGGCGCAAGCCCCCGGCCGCCGCGACAAGGTCGCGCAGGGTGGTCTCCCCCGCGATGATGGGATAGGTGCCGGGATAGGTAACGAAGCCGGTCGCCTCGGCGATGCCGGCGCGCGTGGAGAGCCCCGCGAGCAGAAGGCGGTCGCGGGGCTGGAGCGGCACGTCCGGCTCGGTCCCCGCCCGGATGCCCCGGACGTCCACGAGGCGCACGTCGAGCACCCCGTCGTCGCGCGTGCGGAGCAGGCGGACGGCCTCGGTCTGCGCCAGCAGCTCCGGGCCGCCAGCCACGAGCAGGAGCGTCGTGACGGTGTCGCCGGGGCGGTAGTCGAAGAGGGCCGTGCTGGGGCGGGCACCGCCGCCCGCCGTGCCGCGCGTGATGGCCTCCTGGCTCTCCCGCTCGACGTAGACGGCTTGCCCGTCGCTCTGAAAGGTCGGCACGTAGAGCCGGTCGCCGTCCCGGAGGTAGGGGTTGTACTCCGTGTCGCCGGTGGCGTAGTAGCGCATCAGGTCCACGACGAGGCGCTCGCCGCTCTGGCGCTGCACCTCGACGTTGCGGAGGGCCGGGAGGCCGGCGTAGTTCCAGTACTCGCGGCGCTGCTGCTCGAAGGCCTGGAGCGGGCTGCCCCCCTCCATCGCCGCGGCGAGCGCGTCCTCGACGCGGGCTACGGGGACGGCCACGTGGCGGCCGGGGCGCTCGACCTCGCCGGAGACGTGGACGTAGAACTGCCGCGGCTGCGCCAGCGCCACGTCCGTCGCCACGTTCCGGTAGGCCCGCCGCAGCCCCGCCTCGACGCGCGCGCGGGCCTCGGCCAGCGTCAGCCCGGCCACAGGGAAGCTTCCCACCGAGGGGACGACGAGCGCCCCGTCGGCCGTCACCACTGGCGCGAGCTGGAGCGGGATGGCTCCGCCGATCGAGACGCTGAACACGTCGCCCGGACCGACGACGTAGGCGCTCGGGTCGACGGAGCCTTCGAGGGGGACGCCGCCGGTGGCGAGGATGCGGTCCGTAGCTTGGCGGCGGGCCTGCTCCGCCGCGAGCGCCTGCTGCTCCTCCGGCGAGAGCGTCGGGACGGTCTGCGCCGAGGCGACGGCCGTCAGCACGAGGAGCAGGAGGACAACGAGCGGATAGCAACGTGCCCTCACAGAGCAACGTGCCGTCACGGGGGACAGGAGGCGCATACGGGGAGACGGGTACGAAATTAAGCGCCGCAAGCTAAGGGCACGCCCTGGCGGGCGCAATACCGCCGCATCGCCCCCTCGCTCCCTGTCCCGGTTTTCGCTAAAAATGAGTCGCCACCCCATGCCAGCCGCCCTGCGCCGCCAGGCCCCTGCCAAGATCAACCTCGGCCTGCACGTCCTGCGGCGGCGCGCCGACGGCTACCACGACGTGGAAACCGTGCTCGTCCCCATCGCCTGGCAGGACCGGCTGACGGTGGAGCCGGCGCACCCCTTCCGCTTCACCTGCTCCGACGCCGGGCTGCCGACCGACGACCGCAACCTCTGCGTCCGCGCCGCCCGCGCCCTCGCCGTCCACGCCGGCATTGAGCCGCGCGGGGCGCTCCGCCTCGACAAGCGCGTCCCGCACGGGGCCGGCCTCGGCGGCGGCTCCTCCGATGCCGCCCACACCCTCCGCCTCCTCGCCGACTTCTGGCAGCTCGAGGTACCCGCCGAAGCGCTCCACGGCCTGGCTGCCGGCCTCGGCTCGGACGTAGCGTTCTTCCTGCGCGACGAGGCCCTCCTCGCCACCGGGCGCGGCGAGGTCCTGGAGCCACTGGCGGCTGAGGCGTACCGCTTGCCCTTCGACCTCACCGTCGTCATGCCGCCGGTGCAGGTCTCGACGGCCGCCGCCTACGCGCTCGTCCGGCCGAGCGGCGACGGCCGGCCCGACCTCCGCGCCGTCGTGCGCTCGAACGACCTGGCCCGGTGGCGGCGCGAGCTGGTCAATGACTTCGAAGAGCCTGTCCTCGCCGGGCACCCGGCCATCGGCCGCGCCAAGCAGCGGCTGCTCGACGCCGGGGCGGGCTACGCCGCGCTCTCCGGCTCCGGGGCCGCCGTCTTCGGCGTGTTCGAGCGGGGCGAGGAGGCGCGCGCAGCGGCCGCCGAGGCCGAGGCGATGTCGCGGGGCGCTCGCGCCTGGACTTCCGCCGCGTACCCGTAGGGGCGAAGCACGCTTCGCCCCGGTCGGGCATGGCGTCAACCTTCGGGCAAGGCATGCCTTGCCCCTACGGCCTATTCGCTCACCGCCCCCCGTCCACGGCGCGCTCGATCTCGAGGGCGGCCGCGACGAGGTCGTCCTTGAGCGGGGCGAGGCCCTCGTGCTGGGCGACGTACTGCGCCATCGCCTCTCGGAGCGTCGCGTCGCGCTGCACGGTGCTCGTGCGCTTGCGCTCGGCCGGCTCCACGACGCGCTCGACCGCCGCCACGGTGTCGGCCTCGGCGAGGGCCGTGCGGATGGCGCTCAGGTCGATGAGCGGCACCTGCGACTCGTCTATCCGGTAGCGGACGCGGACCACGGCGTCGCGCACGTCGCGCAGCTTTATGGCCCCGACGATGGTGCCGGTCGGGTCGGCGGCCTCCGTCGCGTCCACCTCGATGGGGAGGAAGCGGCGGGCGGGCGTTGGGACAAACGCATACGTGGTCGTCTTCTTCCCGGCCTCGGCGTTGATCTCCACGAGGACGAAGCCCTTCTCGGCGTCGTGCTCCTTGAACGAGATGCGCTCGAGCGACGACGGGTAGACCACCGGCGGCCCGTCGCCGCGCTCGAAGGCCTCGCGGTTGCGGTCCTGGTACTTGTGGATGTGCCCGAGCGCGACGTAGTCCACGCCCGGCGGGGTGAGCTGGCCGACGGTGAACTTCGGCTCGTGGGCGATCAGGCTCGTCCGCTCGCTGCCGCCGACCTCGGCCCCCTGCACGGTGAAGTGCCCGGCCACGACCGCCGGCAGCGCCGGGTCGAGCTCCTCGGCGGCCTGCTGCACGAAGCCCGCGTAGAGCTCCTCGATGAAGGTGCGGACCTCCTCGGGCGTCTTCTTGCGGTGCTCCTCGCGCGAGAGCAGGACCGAGCGGATCGGCCACGGCAGCGCCACGAGCTGCAGCGGCCCCGCCTTCGTCTCGACCCGGTCCACGGTCGGCCGCCGGTAGATGTGGACGCTGCCGGTGAGGTAGCCGAAGATGTCCACCGACGAGGCCTTGCCGAAGGACACCGGGTGGTCGTGGTTGCCGACGATCATGACGATCGGGATGCCCGCCTCGGCGACGGGCCGGAGGCACTCGGCGAAGAGCTGCTGCTGGGTCGGCGTCGGGTCGGCCGTGCGGTAGGCGTCGCCGCAGAAGAGGAACAGGTCTACGTCCTCCTCAAGGGCGCGCGCGACCAGGAAGCGGAAGCTCGCGGCGAAGTCGTGGAGGCGCGAGTTCAGCCCGGTCTCGGGGTTGAGCCGTCCGTGGGTCTCGTAGCCGAGGTGGATGTCGGCGGTGTGAAGAATCTTCATGTCGGGAAGTCGAGGGTCGGGAGTCCGAAGTCCGTCACAACCTGGAGACACCCGACTCCCGACGCATGACTCCCGACCCTTGCCTCACCAGCCGATCCGGCCGCTGCGCTCCTCGCCCCGGCGCTGCTGCTGGCGCTGCTCGAAGCGGTCGTAGAGGCGCTGCACGGCGGTGCGGCCGTCGTCGTCGGCGCGCGGGGGCGGGGCGTTGGGCAGGACGTAGCCGCTCGGCGGCTCGAAGCGGTCGCGCTCGAAGGCCGTCGCCAGCTCGGTGTCGGAGCGCTCGAGGCGCTGGGCGAAGTCGCCGACGATGTGGAGGGCGTTGTGCGCGCCCTGGCCCCACCAGCTCGTGCGGAAGGCCACGCGGCGGTCGTTCCAGCCGACCCACGCGCCGGCCACCAGGTCCGGGTGCATCAGCATGAACCAGCCGTCGGCGCTCTCCTGCGTGGTGCCGGTCTTGCCGGCGAAGTCCGGCCCGTCGATGCCGAACTTCCAGCGGATGCGGTTGCCCGTGCCGTTGTTGACGACCTCGCGCATCATGTCCACGACGGTGTAGGCGGTGCTCGCGCTGAGGGCCTCGCGGCCCTGCGGCTCGAAGCGCGCGATCACGTTGCCCTGCCGGTCCTCGATCCGCGTGATGAGCTGCGGCTCGTGGTAGACCCCGCCATTGGCGAGCGTGGCGTAGGCCCCGACCATCTCGAGCAGCGTCACGTCGGAGACCCCGAGGCCGATCGAGCGGACGGCCTCGATGGGGCTTTCGATCCCGAGGCGCTTGGCGTAGGTCGCCACGGTCGCCGGGCCGACCTCCCGCGTCAGCCGGGCCGTCGGGATGTTCTTGCTCTGGCCGAGGGCGGTGCGCAGCGTGACGTAGCCGCCGGTCATGCCGCCGGAGTTCTTCGGCACCCAGGGCTCGAGCGGCGGCTGCCGCCAGACGAACGTCGAGTCCATGAGCCGGTAGTAGGGCGAGTAGCCGTTGTCAATGGCCGCGATGTAGACGAAGGGCTTGAACGTGCTCCCCGGCTGCCGGCGCGCCGTCTTGACGTGGTCGAACTTGTCGGCGACGAAGTCGCGCCCGCCGACCCACGCCCTGACGTAGCCCGTCTGCGGGTCGAGGGCGACGAAGCCGGCCTCGAGGCGGGTCTTGGCGGTCTTGAGCGAGTCCATGAACACCGCGTCCTGCCGGAGCCGGGCCGTGGCCTCGTCGCGCTCGAGGCCCTCGCGGCGGAGGATGCGCCAGCGGCCCGTGTCCCGGATGAAGCTGTCGACGAGGCTGGTCTTGCCGTTCCAGAAGTAGGCCCACGGCTCGATGTCGTGGCTCGCGGCGTAGCGGACGTAGGCGTCCTCGCCGTCGCGGCTGTGGTCGCTGAAGGGGATGCGGGCGGCGCTCCACTCGACGTCCTCGACGGCCTGGAGCTTGTCGGTCTGCGCGTCCACGGCGGCCTGCGCCATCGCCTGAATCCGGCTGTCAATCGAGGTGTGGACGACGAGGCCGTCGGTGTAGATGTCGTAGCCGTTCTCGTCGCCCCAGTCCTTGAGCTGCTTGCGGAGGATCTCGGCGAAGTGCGGGGCGAGGTTGTCGGTGTGCGAGTACGGCTTGAAGTCGAGGGCGATGGAGTCGGCCCGGAGCGCTTCGTAGCGGCCCTCGTCGAGCATCCCTTCGCGCAGCATGGCGGCCATGACGAGGTCGCGCCGGGCGCGCGAGCGCTCGGGGTTCGAGACCGGGTTATAGCGGCTCGGGCCTTTGAGCATGCCGACGAGCACGGCGGCCTCCTCCGTGTCGAGGTCGGCGGCGGGCTTGTTGAAGTAGGTCCGCGCGGCGGCCTCGATCCCGAAGGCGTTGTAGCTCCACGGGACGGTGTTGAGGTACATCTCGGCGATCTCAGCCTTGGTGTAGCGGCGCTCGAGCTGGACCGCGGTGAGGATCTCCTTGACCTTGCGCGTGACCGTGACCTGGGTGCCGACCTGCTCGTAGAGGTTGCGCGCGAGCTGCATCGTGATGGTGCTCGCCCCGCGCACGCCCTTGCCGGTGAGCACGCCGACGGCGACGGCCGCCCAGCCGCGCATGTCCACCCCCCAGTGGCTGTAGAACCGCCGGTCTTCGAGGGCCACGAGCGCCTTCGTCATCTCGGGCGAAATCTCGTCGACCGTCACCCAGGTCCGGTTCTGCCCGAGGTAGTAGCGCGCCAGCTCGACCCCGTCGGCGGTGTAGACGACGGTGGACTCGAGGTGCTCCGGGTTCTCGATCAGCTCGGTCGGCGGGAGCGTGAACGAGAGCGCGACGAGCCAGAGCACCACCGCGAGCGCCACCACGCCGATCCCGATGCCGAGGACTTTGAAGACCTTCGCGGTGCGGCGGCGGGCTTCGGCGTCGGAGGCCGCGCCGCGTCGGGCTTCGGGGTCCTGGAAGTAGCGCTGGAGCTCGGCGTCGGAGTAGGGCGCGTTGGGCATAGAGGCGGGCGCGGGGTGTCGCGGGTGGCGGCCGGGGTGGGCGGCGGAGAAACGGCCGGGCATTCGGGGTTATTACAAGCGCCCCGGCGGAGGTTCCGGGCGCATGATAAGTTCGGCTTCGGTCCCGGTCCAGCGCAAGAGGGCGGGGCCGGTCTCGTCGAGGCGGGCGAAGGTACGGTCAGCGAACCAGTAGCCGGGGTTGAGGTAGGTCCCCTCGGGCCATACGCTCAGCTCGGCCGCGTGGGTGTGCCCGAACACCACGAGGTCGGCCGGCGTCGTGGCGAGGCGCTCGCGGGCCGCGGCGCGGAGGTCGTCGACGAACACGGACTCGGGCGCGCCGGTCTCCCCGGGCGCGCCCTCGCCGCGCCGCGCCACCCACCGGGCGAGGCGGAAGCCCCAGTCGCCGGGCGTGAGGGTTCGGTAGAGCCGGTAGGCCCACGGGTGCCGGAGCACCGGCTTGAGGGCGTTGTACGTCCGGTCCGAGGCGACCCACCCGTCGCCGTGGGCGAGGTACGTCTCCATCCCGCAGAGCGTCACCGTGAGGTGGTCGAGGACGCGGACGCCGAGCTCGGTCTCGAAGTAGTCCAGGTGCCACGGGTCGCGGTTGCCGGCGAGATACGTCACCGGCAGCCCGGCGTCGGTCCAGCCGGCGAGCGCGGCCTGGAGCCGGACGAAGCCCTTCGGCACGAGGTGGCGGTACTCGAGGTACTGGTTGAAGAGGTCGCCGACGAGGAACAGCCCGCCCTCGCCGCGCCCGGCCGCCTCGCGCACCGCGCCCTCGTGCGCCCGCAGCAGGGCGACGGCGTCGCGCTCGGCCGCGCGGCTCGCCTCGGCGGTGCCGCGCCCGAGGTGCAGGTCGGAGAGGATGAGGTACACGGCTGGGGTCGAGGGTCAGGGGTCGGGAGTCCGTAAGATCGGCACAGCGGGACCCCCAACGTCGGACCCCCGACTCCCGACTCTGGACCCCCGACACATCGTGCAACCTTCCCTCAGGCGGTCCGTTCGAGCAGGCCCCGACGCCGAGGACCCGCCGCAACGCCCGCATGCCCCAGAACGCCTATGCCCCGCCGACGTGGTCCGTGATGCCGCCGGTGATCAAGAACCTGCTGATCATCAACGCGCTCGCGTTCTTCGCCACGCTCGCGCCGCAGCTCCGGAGCCTCCTCTTCGCCTGGTTCGCGCTGTGGCCGGCCGGGACGCCGGACCTCGCGCCGGGGCCGTTCGGCGGGATGCAGGCCGTCCCGCACTTCTACCCGTGGCAGCTCGTCACCACGGCGTTCCTGCACGGCGGCTTCGGGCACATCCTGCTCAACATGTTCGGGCTGTGGATGTTCGGGATGCGGATCGAGAACGCTTGGGGCAGCCGGCGCTTCGTGTTCTTCTACTTCTTCTGCGTCGTCGGCGCGAGCCTGACGCAGCTCCTGGTCACGTCCGCCCCGGTCCTCTTCGGCATCGGCGAGGCGGTGATCGTGCCGACGGTCGGTGCCTCCGGCGGTGTCTTCGGGGTGCTCCTGGCCTTCGGGATGATGTATCCCGAGGAGCGGGTGATGCTGATCTTCCCGCCGGTCCCGATCAAGGCGAAGTGGTTCGTGACCGGCCTGATCGTGCTGCAGCTCTACTCGGGCATCACCGGGACGCAGGCGGGCGTGGCGAACTTCGCCCACCTCGGCGGGGCGCTCGCGGGCTTCGTGCTGATCCAGTACTGGCGCGGCAAGCTGCCGCTCGGACCCCGGCCGCAGCGCTCGGCCTATTGAGGGAATGCCTATTGAGGGAATGGGAAGAAAGGAGGGAATGGAGGGAAAATGTCCGGCATGGCTCCGGCTCTCCATTCCCTCCCTACCTTCCCTTCCCTCCCCGCCTTCGTTACCTTCCCCCGCCGTCCCGCCCCGCGCTATGAACGGAGAATCCCCCCTCGACCGCTTCCGGCGGTGGTACGCCCTGCTGCCGCCGGCGCTGCGCCTGCTGATGACCGTCAACGCGGTCTGCTTCGTGGCGTGGATTTTCGTCAGCCTCTCGCAGCCGGCGGCGCGCTTCGTCCTCGAGTACCTCGCGCTCAACCCGGAGCTCCCGACGCCGCTCTTCCGGCCGTGGCAGCTGCTGAGCTACAGCGTGCTCCACCTCGAGCTCGGCTTCTGGGGGCTGCTCGGGTTCGCCTTCGACCTGCTCTGGCTCTACTGGATGGGGCGCGACTACGAGGAGACCTACGGCAGCCACCGGCTCTTCGGCCTCTACGTGCTGACGGCGCTCGGCGGCGCGCTCCTGGCCGTGCTCGCCGGGACGATCGTGCCCGAGGGGCGGCTCTTCCCGGTGGCCGGCTCGATGGCGGCCGTCTTCGGGGTGCTCTGCTGCGTGGCGACGCTCCACCCGAACCGCGGCATCGGGCTGTTCCTGCTCGGGGTGGTCCCGCTGAAGTGGCTAGCCGTCGGGTTCCTCGTGCTCCTGGTGCTGTTCTCGCTCGGCCACCCGGCCCTCGTGTTCGTCTACCTCGGTGGGGCCGGGACGGGCTACCTCTTCGGCAAGGCGCAGCAGAACGGGACCGACCTGGCCGCGTGGGCGCAGGCGTTCTTCCCGACGCGCGCGGCCTCCTCCGGCGGCGGGCCGTCGCGCGCCAGGGAGACGAGGAGCGGGGAGAAGGAGAGCGCGCTCTCGCGCCTGGAGCAGTGGCTCGCCGGGCGCAGCAAGGGCAAGCCGGGGCCGGGCCGCGCCGCCGGCCCGCGCCCGACGGACCCGCCGGGCCGCCCGAAACGCCGCCCCCACGCGCCGGAGCCGACAGCGACCGGGCCGGCCGACATTGACCGCATCCTCGACAAGATCAACGAGCGCGGCTACGACGCCCTCACCGAGGACGAGAAGCGCGCGCTCTACGAGGCCAGCCAGAACGATTAAGATCGGAAGAGTGGGAGGAAAGGATTTTAGTGCAAAGTGCGTATGGGTGTAGGTGAGTGCAGGGGTGTGGGAGTGCGTGCTGTCTCAGGTTGGAGCCACGCCCACACACCCAGACCCCCACACTCTCCTGCCCGTTGTTCTAGTCCACACGCCCTAGGTGGTCGCCGCGTTATTCTTCCTCACTTTCGTTCCTCCCCGCTTCCGCTCCTAAACTGTGCGCCGTCTCTTCTGGTTCGTGTTCGCCCTCTTCGACGGAGCCGTGCTGGGGCTGGCGGCGGCGGGGTGGGTGGCGGCGTACCTGGACCCCCGGCCGTTCTGGTGGGCGGCGCTCGCGGCCGTCGGGCTGCCGGCCTTCGCGCTCGTGCTCGTGGCGCTCGCGGCTGTGCTCGTGACGCGGCGGCGGTGGCGGTGGGCGGCGCTGCACGGGGCCGTGCTCGTAGTCCTCGCGCTCCGGCTCCTCCCGTTCGAGCGGCTCGGCGCGCGCCCGGAGCCGGCGCAGGACGACCTCGTGGTGATGACGCTCAACGCCCCGCGCTACGGCGACAGCGCCGAGCGGCTGACGGCGGAGGTGGCGGCCCTCCTCGCGGCGGAGCGGCCCGACCTCCTGGCGCTGCAAGAGGCCGGGGCCGCGCACGCCCGCCGCCCGCCCTACCGCCCCGTGATCGCCTCCTACGTGCAGCCCGCCGCCGACTCGCTCGGCTACCGGCTGGCGATCCCGCCGGACTGGACCACCGAGCTGCCGCTGCTCGTCCGGCGCGGAGCACCGGGGGACTTCGCGGTGCTCGACCAGTCGCAGCACACCCTCGGCGAGGGGCCGGAGGACCGGGGCGCGTCGCGCTACGTCCGCACGCACTTCCGCTGGCAGGGGCGCGAGGGGGTCCACTACAACCTCCACCTCCGCTCGTTCGGCGTGGAGAAGCCGTGGGAGACTGCGCTGCGCCCCTTCGAGCCGAGCACCTGGCTGCCGTTCCTCCACCGCTACCGCACCGCCTACCAGCGCCGCGCCGCCGAGGTCGAGCAGATCGCGGCCCGCCTCGCGGCCGAGACCCTGCCGGTGCTGCTCTCGGGCGACCTCAACGCGACGCCGGACAACTGGACCTACCGGCAGCTCGCCGCCGGGCGGACCGATGCCTTCCGCGCCGTCGGCACGGGCTGGGGCGGGACCTACCGCGCCGACCGCCCGCTCGTGCGGATAGACGTGGTGCTGGCCGACCCGGCGTGGGAGGCCGTGGCGGCGCACGTCCCGGACGTGCAGCTCTCGGACCACCGCCCGGTCGTGGCCCGCCTCCGGTGGCGCGACTAGACCCGAGCCAGAACAAGAGGCAGGGTCTTTGCCGTACTATCTTCGCCGCACTGCTGGACTCCCTCACCCCCACACCCGACGCCGTTCGCCATGTCCCGCTTCCGCTCGCTTCTCGCCTTGTGCCTTCTCCTGCCCGTGTGCGCGGTGCCCGCCTCGGCGCAGGGCAGCTACCAGCGCACCTACGACCAGGACGACCTCGGCGCGCTGCTCTACGCCCGGCGCGGCGACCTCGACGCGCTCCCGGAGGTAAGCTACCGCTACTACGTCCTCAGCGACCCCGAGGACAACTCGGTCTGGGCGCGGCACCGCTTCTACAAGGAGATCGGCGACGGCGACGTGCAGCGCGGGCGCGACCTGCTCCCGCTCGTCGAGTTCATCAACTACGTCCGCGTCCACGACCTCGGCACCGGCGACACCCTCATCGTGCCGAGCCAGGTTGACCTCGACGTCCGGGCCTACGCGCCGTTCCCCCGGTTCTACGACGGTGCCGCCGACCTCGACAAGCTGTTCGTGATCGACAAAGAGGTGCAGGCGTGGGCGGCCTACGAGTACGGGAGGCTCCAGCGGTGGGGCGTCGTCAACACTGGCGCGGCCGGCTCGCGGACGCCCGGCGGCCGGTACAACTTCAACTGGAAGGAGCCCGAGCGCGTCTCGAGCGAAAGCCCGCCCGGCGAGGAGTGGCTGATGCGCTGGGTGTTCAACTTCCACGGCCCGCGCGGCTTCCACGTCCACCAGTACACGATGCCGACCGGCGCTCCGGCCTCGCACGGCTGCGTCCGCCTCATCGCCGCCGACGCGAAGTGGATCTACGACTGGGCCGACGGCTGGACGCACGACGCGAGCGGCAACGTCACGAAGCAGGGCACGACGGTGCTCGTCCTCGGCGACGGCCAGGAGCCGGACGACCGCCCGCAGCGCTTCGTCCGCACCGCGAGCGGCCCGCGCCCGAACATGGTCGCGCTCCCGGCCAGCCCGTGGGACGTTCCCCCCGGTACCGACCAGCAGGTCCGTTTCGACCGCCTCCGCGCCTCGAACTCGTAGGACCGCACGCGGCAGGCTGTGTGAAATCGCCTTCACACGACCTTCGCGCCGCAACCGGACGGGGCGGGGCAGCGTCTAGGCGCTCACTGAGCCGTTCCCGCGACCGACTGATCCGTTCCCGGACCGAATGACTGCGCACTGCCACATCCCGCTCCCGTCGCTGCTGCGCCCCGCGTGTGGGCGCGAGGCGTGGCGCGCGATGCGCTGCACCCCGTTGGAACGCGCTACGCCGTCCGCGTAGCCCCCGCCGACTGAGCCCGTCGGCCGCTTTGCCCCCGTGGACTGGGCGAGGCATAGCCTCACCGCGCCCCGGTGAAGCTCCGTGACTCCCGCCTCCGGGTCGCAACCGACTGCTCGGTCGGTCCCGCTCTCCTCGACCCGCCGCCCGTCATGGAACTCGACCTTCTCAACCTCCTCGTCGTTCTCGTCGTCGCTTGGCTGGCTGGGCTGCTCGCCAGCCGGCTCGGCTACCCGGCCGTGCTCGGCGAGCTGCTCGCCGGCATCGCGCTCGGCCCGCCGCTCCTCGGCCTCCTCGAAGGAGGGGCGGCGCTCGCCGTGATCGCCGAGGTGGGCATCCTGCTGATGATGCTCTACATCGGGATGGAGATCGACCCGAGCGAGCTGGGGCGGGCCTCGAAGGGCGGGCTGCTGGCGGCGGTCGGTGGGTTCATCACGCCGTTCGTGCTGTGCTACCTCCTGGTGGTCGCGCTCGGGTTCCCGCCGCTCGCGGGCGTGTTCGTCGGGCTGGCGGCGGGCGTGACGAGCCTGGCGACGAAGTCGCGCATCCTGGTCGACCTGCAGCTCCTCGACACCCGGATCGCGCACGTGATGATGGCCGGCGCGCTGGTCGCCGACACCGTCTCGCTCGTGATCTTCGCCGTCGTCCTCGGCGTGGCCGACGGCGGGACGTTCCAGCTCGCCGAGCTGGCGCGCGTGCTCGTGGCGGCCGTGGGCTACTTCGCCATCGCTACGGTCGTCGGGCTGAAGGCGCTGCCGGCGCTCGGTCGGAAGCTGGAGCGGATGCGGAGCCGGACGGCGAAGTTCACGGCGGTCCTGCTCGTGATGCTGGCCTACGCCGAGGGTGCGCACCTCGTCGGGATGCACGGCATCCTCGGGGCGTTCCTGGCGGGGCTGTTCCTGCGCGAGAGCGTGCTCGGGCGGTCGCTCTCGCGCGAGATCATGCACGTCGTGCGCGACGTCTCGATTGGCTTCCTCGCCCCGGTCTTCTTCGTCACGGCCGGGTTCGCCGTCTCGCTCGACGTCTTCCGTACCGACCTCGGCCTGCTCCTCGGCCTCGTCGCCCTCGCCTCGGTGGGGAAGGTCATCGGGACGGCGCTGTTCTACCTCCCGACCGGCCACGGCTGGCGCGAGGGGACGGTGATCGGGCTGGGGATGAACGGGCGCGGCGCGGTCGAAATCATCGTCGCCCAGATCGCGCTCTCGATGGGGCTGATCTCGCAGGACCTCTTCTCGATCCTGGTGTTCATGGCGATTGCGACGACGGCGCTCGTGCCGGTGACGCTGAAGTGGGGCGTGGCGTGGCTGCGCGGGCGCGGCGAGCTGGAGCGCTCGAGCCAGGAGCGGGCCGGGACCGTCATCGTCGGCGGCGGGCCGACGGCGCGCGTCCTGGCGCGCGTGCTCGACCGGCACGGCGAGGCCGTCCAGCTCGTCGACAGCAGCGCGGCGCACGTCGCCGCCGCCAAGCGCGACGGGCTGCGCGCCGTCCACGGCAGCGCCCTCGACGAGCGCACCCTCAGCGCGGCCGGTGCCGCCCGCGCCCGCCGCCTCCTGGCCCTCACGGCGAACCCCGAGGTGGACGTCCTGGCCGCCCGGCTGGGGCGCGAGGCCTTCGCCGTGCCTGAGGTCTACCTCCTCGACCGCGGCGAGGCGCGGACGCCCCACGACGAGCTGGCCGCCCACCTCGGCGCGGCGACGCTCTTCGGCGGGGCGACGCGGCTCGACGTCTGGGACCCTCTCGTTGCAAAGGGCGAGGCGAAACTCAAGCGCCACCGCCTCGAGGAGGAGACGACGCTCGCCGCGCTCACCGAGGGGCACGACGGCGACTGGCTCCCGCTGGCGGCCGTATACGGCGACACCGTCGTCCCCGTCCGCAGCGACGACACGTTCGGCCCTGGCGACGTGGTGATCGCGCTCTGCGGCGCGGCGGCCCCCGACGACTTCCAGCGCCTCGCCGCCGAGGCTCCGGTGCTCGACCTCGCCGGCCCGCTCTCGATAGCGGACTTCGCCAAAGCCGTCGCCGCCGAGCTGGCACCAGCCGTCGGGACGAAGCCGGAGCGGCTGATGGAGCGGCTCATCAGCCGGGAGACGACGAGCAGCACCGTCATCCTCCCCGGCCTGGCGATCCCCCACGTGCGGATGAGCGGGCGCGGCACGTTCGTCCTGGCCGTCGTCCGCTGCCGCGAGGGGATCTACTTCCCGAGCCACGACGAGCCGGTCTGGGCGGCGTTCGTGATCGTCTCCGCGCCCGACGCCCGCGCGCGCCACCTCCGCACGCTCTCGGCGATCGCTCAGGTCGCGCAGACGCCCGACTTCGAGGAGCGCTGGCTGGAGGCTGCCGATGCCGATGCGCTCCGCCGGCTCGTCCTCGACGCCCCGCGCCGCCGCCTGCTCGACGCTCCGCCGCCGAGCCTGCCCCACGGCCGCACCTGACCCGCCCCCGCGCACCGGACGTTCACCCACACCCCGTTTCCATTATGGCTACTGCTCCCGCTCCTGTCTCGCCGCGCCCGATCATCGGGCCGCTCCAGGCCTTTTTTCGCTCCGAGGCCGCCGGCGGCCTGCTCCTGCTCGGCTGTGCCGTCGCCGCCTTCGCGTGGGCCAACAGCCCGCTTGCGGCGTCGTACTTCGCGCTGTGGCAGACCGGCGTGACCGTCGGCGTCGGCTCGTTCGTCATCGCCAAGCCGCTGCTGCTGTGGATCAACGACGGGCTGATGGCGGTCTTCTTCCTGCTCGTCGGGCTGGAGATCAAGCGCGAGGTGCTCGGCGGCGAGCTGGCGAACCCGAAGAGCGCCGCGCTCGCCGTGACCGCCGCGTTCGGCGGGATGGCGGCTCCCGCGCTGGCCTATGTCCTGCTCAACGCGGGCGGCGTCGGGGCCGACGGGTGGGGCATCCCGATGGCGACCGACATCGCCTTCGCCCTCGGCGTGCTCGCGCTCCTCGGCGACCGCGTCCCGCTCGCGCTCAAGGTCTTCCTCACCGCGCTCGCCATTGTGGACGACCTCGGGGCGGTCCTCGTGATCGCGCTCTTCTACACCGCCGAGGTCTCGACCGCCGCGCTGTGGTGGGCAGCCGGGTTCCTGGCCGCGCTCGTCGCGCTCAACCGGCTCGGGGTCCAGAAGACGGTGGTCTACATCGTCCTCGGCGTCGGGCTGTGGCTGGCCTTCCTGAAGTCCGGCGTCCACGCGACCGTCGCCGGCGTGCTCTTGGCGCTCACGATCCCGGCGCGCCGCCGGCTCGACGCGCCGGCCTTCCTGGCGCGCGCCGAGGCCTACCTCCGCGCCTTCGCCGAGGACGTGGTGCCCGGCGAGGCCGAGCCGACGCTGGGGCAGCAGAACGCGGTCTACGCGCTCGAAAACGCCTGCGAGGCGGCCGAGACCCCGCTGGCCCGGCTCGAGCACGGCCTCCACAAGCCCGTCGCCTTCTTCATCATCCCGGTCTTCGCGCTCGCCAACGCGGGCGTCGCCGTGACCGGCGGACTCGCCGCGCTCGCCGGCAGCCCGGTCACGCTCGGGATCGTCCTCGGCCTCGTCGTCGGCAAACCGATTGGGATCACGCTCCTGGCGTGGCTCGCCGTCAAGGCCGGCGTGGCGACGCTCCCGCCGGGCGCGACCTGGCGGCAGGTGGTCGGGATCAGCGCGCTCTGCGGGATCGGCTTCACGATGTCCATTTTCATCGCCACGCTCGCCTTTCCCGGCGAGGCCGCGCTGCTCGACAGCGCTAAGCTCGGCATCCTCGCCGGCTCGCTCGTCTCCGGCGTGACCGGGTGGGCGCTGCTGTCGCGCGGAGCGGCGGCGGGCCGAGACGACACCTCGCGCGTGGCTGCCAACGCGAGCTAAACCTCTCTGTTTCTATGCCGCTCGCCGTCACGCTCCCGTTTCTCCGCGAGGTCGCCGTGCTGCTGGCGGCGAGCGTGGGGATCGCTTACCTCTGCTACCGCCTCCGCCTCGTCCCGATCGTCGGGTTCCTGCTGGCCGGCGTGCTCGTCGGGCCGGGCGCACTCGGCCTCGTCGCCGACGGCGAGTTCGTGCGGCAGGCGGCCGAGGTGGGCGTGATCCTGCTCCTCTTCACGATTGGGATCGAGTTCTCGCTCGCCAAGCTCGCGCGGATCGGGCGGGCGATCCTGGTCGGCGGCGGGATTCAGGTGGGAGGGACGGTCGCGCTCGTCACGCTCCCGCTCCTGGCGCTCGGCGTCGCGGCCGGCCCGGCGGTCTTCACCGGCTTCCTCGTCGCGCTCTCGTCCACGGCGATTGTGCTCAAGCTCCTGGCCGAGCGCGCCGAGACGGACAGCCCCTCGGGCAGGCTCATGCTCGCCGTCCTCATCTTTCAGGACCTCGCCGTCGTCGTGATGGTGCTCCTCGTCCCGGTCCTCGCCGGGGCCGGCGGCTCGGCGCTGGATGTGGCGTGGGCGCTCGGCAAGGCCGTGCTCGTGGTGGTCTTCGTGCTCGTCGGGGCGCGGCGCGCGGTGCCGTGGGCGCTCGACCGGCTGGCGAAGACGCGGCGGCCGGAGCTGCTGCTGCTGGCCGTGGTCGCGGTCTGCTTCGGGACGGCGTGGCTGACGAGTCTGGCCGGCGTGAGCCTCGCCCTCGGCGCGTTCCTCGCCGGCCTCGTCGTCTCGGAGAGCCGCTACGCCGAGGCCGCCGTCGCCGACGTGCTCCCGCTCCAGACGGTCTTCAACGCCGTCTTCTTCGTCTCGATCGGGATGCTGCTCGACGTCGGGTTCGTCGTGGCGAACGCCCCCCTCGTGCTCGCGGCGGTGGCGGGCGTGTTCGCGGTGAAGGCGGCGCTGGCGGCGGGGGCCGTGCTCGCGCTCGGCTGGCCGGCGCGGACGGCGGCGGCGGTCGGCCTCGGCCTGGCGCAGATCGGGGAGTTCTCGTTCGTCCTCGTCCTCGCCGGGCAGCCGTTCGGCCTGACGCCGGCCGGGCTGGGCGCGGCCGGCGAGCAGACGTTCGTGGCGACGGCCGTCGTGCTGATGCTGCTGACGCCGTGGCTGCTGGCGGCGGGGCCGCGCCTCGGCGAGCGCCTGGCGCGGCGCTGGCCGGGGACCGCGCCGGAGGAGACCGCGCCGGAGGTCGGGCTGGAGGACCACACGATCGTCGTCGGCTACGGCCCGGCGGGGCAGCGGCTCGGGGCCGTGCTCCAGAACACCGGCATCCCGTTCGTGATCGTGGACCTCAACCCGCAGAACGTCGAGGCGGCGCGCCGCGAGGGGTTCGCGGCGATCTACGGCGACATCGCGCGCCACCACCTCCTCGAGCGGGTGGGCGTCGAGCGGGCGAAGGTCTGCGTCGTGGCGATCAGCGACCGGGCGGCGACCGAGCGGGCCGTCCGCCTGACGCGCTACCACAACCCGACGCTCCAGATTATCGTCCGCTCGCGCTTCCTCGCCGACATCGAGCCGCTCCACGAGGCCGGCGCGGACATCGTCGTGTCCGAGGAGCTCGAGACCATCGTGCGGCTCTTCAGCCAGGTGCTCGGGGCGTACTTCGTCCCGCCCGAGGAGGTCGCCCGCCAGGCCGGCCTCATCCGCGCGGACGACTACGAGGTGCTGCGCGGGAGCATCCAGGAGGCCCACCTGATGGTACTCCAGGGGCTCGACGAGGAGGGGCTGCACACGCGCGCCGTCGCCGTCCGCGCCGGTGCTCCCGCAGCGGGTCGGACGCTCGCCGGCCTCGCGCTCCGCCGCGAGCATGGGCTGACGGTCCTGGCGGTGAAGCGCGGTGAGGGCACCGTCGCCAGCCCGGCGGGCGACTTCCGCGTCGAGGCTGGGGACCGCCTCGTGCTCGTCGGCGAAGCTAGCCAGTTCGCCGCCTGCGCCGACCTCTTCCGCACGCCCGAACCAGTGGATTAGCGGTCGCGCCTGTCTCGGTCCTCGTCGAGCGAGCGGACGGGGACGACGACGAGGTCGTGGAGCTGCCAGTCCAGCCCGGTCGCATAGCGGGCGGCGTCGCCGGCACGCTCCACGAGGCGGGCCTCGGTGCGGGGGACGACATAGGCTTCGCCCGCGAGCAGGTGGCCCTCTTCGCGGAGGCGGACCTCGGCGGCCTCGACCCAATCCAGCCCTTCGAGCGCTGTGCGGACGCGCTCGACGATCTCGTCGTCCGGCTCGGCGCGGTCGACGGTCGTCGGGCGCTGGTCCATGAGGTCGGCGACGCTGCCTTTGAGGTTGCCCAGCCCGTCCTTGAGCACGTCGAGCGAGATCACGCCGGCCGCCACGGAGTCGGCCCACCACCAGCCCAGCCCGATGCCGACGATGCCGAGGCAGCCGGCGAGGGCCGTCATCCAGTCGGCCTTGTTCATCGCGGCGTCGGTGTGGAGCGCCTTCTCGTGGAGGGCCTCGGCGAGCGGCAGCTT
>JBBSMV010000009.1:0-23570 GCA_038232975.1 Rhodothermales bacterium | reverse complement strand
GATCTGGTTCTCGTAGCCCGGCACCGGCAGCAGCACCTTGCGCAGGAGGACATGCGCCAGGAAGCACCCGGCCGACGTGCCGAGCACGAGCACGTTGAACGGCCGGGGCCGCCGCTCGAGCACGAGGTCTACGGCCGCGAACACCCCGAACAGGATCGCAATGGCCTCGCGCTGGACGATGCTCAGCACGAGCACCGCCACGATCCCGAGCCGCCAGCCGCGCAGCACGCACAGGAACCCGACTGCGACGAGCAGCCAGTTCAGCCCCTCCGTCAGCCCCGTGACCGCGTACTGGAACGTCGTGAACGAGAGGAACAGCGCCATCGCTCCGGCCAGCTCGACGACGAACGAGCGCGCGCCGAGGTAGACCCGCACGAGCTGCATCACCACGAACCCGGCGGCGAGCAGGCAGAGGTAGTTCGCCAGGAGGGCGGCGAAGAACACGCGCTGGTCCACGTCCGGCGACGAGAACGCGATCTCGTTCGGGTAGAACACGCCGAGCTTGTAGATGACGTGCGCCAGCCCCGTGCTCAGCACCCGGTAGGCGAACGGGGCCTGGGCGTCGTGGCCCAGCGGCGAGGCGATCATCTTGGCATAGTCGAAGAAGTCGTTGCCGCCGAAGACCGGCACGTAGTACTTGTAGGCATAGTAGAGCAGGCCGTAGCTGAGGAACCCGAGGACGAGGAACGCGACGGCGGGGCGGAGCAGAGGGGGACGGCGGAGCGAGGGCATCGCGGAAGCGGGGCGGAGGGGAAGGGGCACTAAGGTAGGAACGGCCGGCACGGGCGGGGCACCTGCACCGGGCACAGTCTCGGCCCTGCGGCGTGTGGGGTGTGATGTGCCTCCGCTGGAAGGGGCTCGGCTGTACCTTGTGCATCATCTATCACGACCAGGCACGTCAGTCTTTGAGCGTGTCCATGAATGGGTGAGAGCAGCGAAGCGTTTTCGTCGGAAGGCCGCACACCGGCTGCCCCATCACGCCACTCATTGAGCACGCGCTGGCATTGCGCCGGCAACAGGGATAGGCAATGTCAGGCCATGGTGGGATACTTGAAGACCCGCGAGCGGTCATCGTCGCCGGGCCGAATGGGGCCGGCAAGACGACGTTTGCGCTGGAGTACCTGCGCGCTGACCCGCTGCCGTTCCTCAGCGCCGACGCCATCGCCGCTGACCTCGCACCCCATGACCCCGCTCAGGCCCGCATCAAAGCCGGGAAGGTCTTTCTCCGACGGCTCAGCGCACACGTCCACGCGGGCACGCCGTTCGCCGTCGAGACGACGCTGGCAGGGCTTGGCTTCGAGCGCCTGTTGGACCGGATGCGGCGCGCCGGCTACGACATCACGCTCGTCTTCCTCTTCCTAGACACGCCAGCGACCTGCGTGGCGCGCGTCCGCGAGCGCGTGGCGAAGGGCGGGCACCACGTGCCGGAGGCCGATGTCGTCCGTCGCTACTACCGCAGCAAGCGCAACTTCTGGAACGTCTACCGATTCAAGGCCAACGTGTGGAGTCTGATCTACAACGCTACCGGCGTCTTTCAGGAAGTCGCCGGTGGCACAAGCGAAGGGTACGACGTCACCGAGCCTGCCCTCTTCGACCTATTTATGCGAGACCTCGATGGAGAATCGTGAGCTAGGGTTCGAGGTCTTGGAGCGCCTGCGCGAGATTCAGCGCATCGGCAACCGGGCGGTGCGGCGGGCGCAGGAAGAGAGCCGCCGCCTCGGGGTGCCCAACGTCTACTCCATCGGCGGCATCCTCCACTACGAACGCCCCGACGGCTCGCTCACGACCGAGGACCTCATGGCCGAGCGGCCGGCGCGCGGCCTGACCGAGTAGAGATTCGTGTCAGGAGCGCCGCCGCACCCGGATCGTGTCGAGGTCGCTGTCCGGGAGGGGCGTGAGGGTGAGCGGGTACTGCACCTCGATCTGGGAGAGCCAGAGCGCGGGGAGGCCGTCGAGGTCGGCCACGCGGGGGCTGGGCGTGCCCCGCTCGCTGCGCGCCTGCCAGAGGTAGTAGTCGCCGGAGCCGAAGCCGCTGAACCACACGGTGCCGCCGACCTCGTCGCGCAGGGCGCGGTGGAGCTCCTCCAGCGAGGCCAGGCCCGGAGCATCGATTTCGAGCCGCGACCCGGCGGGGAGGGGGTTGGCGTAGGACGTGTCCCGGCCCTCGATGACGAGCCGGTAGGCCCCGGCCTCCTCGCCGAGGTGCTCGTCGCCGCGCGCCGGGTAGCGGAGCGTCAGCCCGGTGGCCTCGAAGGTCTGCTTGATGCTGGTGATCTGCGCCGCCCGCCGCGCCTTCACCGCCGTCACGATAGTCTCCAGCAGGGCCGTGAAGACGGAGAGCGGGTAGGACGACCGGGTGATCCCCTCGGGCGTGTAGCGCACCGGCAGCGGGTACTGGTCCTCGGGTTCGGCACCGGCAGCTTCGGCGGCAGCCCCGAAGAGCGCCTCCAGAGACCGACCCTCTGGCAGCGAGATACCTTCTGACAAGAGCGCGCTCAGGAGCGACGCCGGGTCGAGCGGGGGCGTGGGGACGAGGGCGGCGAGAATAGGCTCGATGCCGAGGGCGCGCAGGTGCATCCCGTCCTCGGGCAGGAGCGTCGAGAGCGGGAAGAGCGTCACGCCTTCGAGCGCCCCCGCCGCCTCGAGCTGTGCCGTCTCGCTCGCGCCTTCCATCAGGTCGAAGGGGCTAGGCTCGTTGTGGATGAAGCGGCAGAGGCGGAGCCACGAGTCGAACAGGCTCAGGCCGGGGTCCTCCTCCATCTGCCCCATGACGTTGACGTAGAACCAGGGGCCGGTGCCGAGGCGGACGCCGACGTAGCGGTCGCCGCGGAGGCGTCGCCAAGGCCGGGCGCGGTAGAACCGCCGGGCGGCCTCGAAGTAGGCGCGCACCTCGGCGTCGGCGTGGGGCAGGAAGAGCGGGAGGCCGAGGGGCGAGCCGATCTCCGCGACGGCGTCGGCGAGGGCCTCGTCGGCCAGCGCGGTGGGCGCGGTCTCGACGGAGATGCCGTCCGGGTCGAGCGCCTCGGCGAGGGCGTCGGCGAGGTCCGCCTCGGCGACGCGCAGCGTCCGGGGTCGCCCCTCGCCGAAGCCGGCGAGGGCGTTCTCGCGCGTGGCGGCGCGCACGGTCGCCGCCAGCGAGGCCGCGTCGTGCGGCGTGTCCGGGCGAAGAGCGTGGTGGCGGATGCGCCCGTCAGGGTCCACCACCACGGCGAGGTAGGCGGGCCGGGGCGGCTCCTGGTCGTGGATCCACGAGGCCCCCCGCGCGGCGACCTCCCACGCCTCGGGCAGCACCGGCAGGCGGCGGACGGCCTCGGGCGCGGGCGGCGGCTCGGCCGCCCGCCGCCGCGCCTGCTCGGCCAGCCCGCGAAACGCCGCCCACGGCACGGCCCCCTGCGCGTCGAGCAGCCCGGCCGTCACCGGCTCGCCGTCCACCTCGAAGCCCTCGACGGCGTCGAGCGGCCAGCCCTCGTCCTTCGCCATCGCGGCCAGGTCGGGGAGCAGGACGTACCAGCGTCCGCTCTCGGCGCTGCGGCCCAGCACGGCCTTGAACTCGACCGCCTCGGGGCCGAGCAGGGTCAGGACGGCCTCGGAGGCGCGGACCGGCTCGCCGGTGAGCGGGCAGGTGGGCACGGGCGCGTCGAGCAGGAGCAGTTTGGGCAGGGGCAGGGCTTCCATGGGAGCAGCGGGTTGGAATGGGCGGTCACGGTGCGGAAAGATAGAGCGAGGTAGGGAATGGAGGGAATGGAGTAAAACCCGTCAAAGTACCGAGGCCCTTGCGCTGCGCGCCTACCTTTGTGTCCTCTGCCTCACCGTCCAGCCGCTCCAGGCGGCTCGGCGGGCGTGCCGGACAATCTCCCGGCCCAGCCTCGCGTTGTCTCACCGGATCAACCGAGGCCCGTGTCAGGTTGCACCGCCCCGGTCCGAAAAATCCAAAATCCCCACTCCCCAATCCAAAGCCGAATGTCCCGACGCATCCTCTGGGCCGACGACGAGATAGACCTCCTCCGCCCCCACATCCTCTTCCTCGAGGCCAAAGGCTTCGACGTGACGAGCGTCACCAACGGGGCCGACGCCGTGGACCGGATGCGCGACGAGCGCTTCGACGTGGTCTTCCTCGACGAGCAGATGCCGGGGATGGGCGGGATCGAAACCCTCAGCGAGATCAAAGATGTGGCCCCGGAGACGCCCGTCGTGATGATCACCAAGAGCGAGGAGGAGCACCTGATGGAGGACGCCATCGGGCGGCAGATCTCGGACTACCTCATCAAGCCGGTCAACCCGAAGCAGATCCTGCTCACCTGCAAGCGCCTCCTCGAAGGCTCCCGCCTCCGCGACGAGGCCGTCTCCCAGACCTACCTCCAGTCCTTCGGCAAAATCGCCACCGACATCGGCAGCGGCCTCGACCACGCGGGCTGGGCCGAGGTCTACGCCGCCCTCGTCCGCTTCGGCCTCGAGCTCGACGCCGACGACGGGGCGCGCCAGATCCTCGACGACCAGGCCCGCGAGGCCAACCGCGAGTTCGGCCGGTTCATCGAACGGAGCTACCCCGGCTGGATTGCTCAGTCGCAGGCGGGCGAGACCGAAGGGCGACCCACGCTCTCGCACGAGGTGCTGCCGAAGTGGGTGCTCCCCAAGCTCGACGGCGGCAAGCCGGTCCTCTTCTTCCTGATCGACTGCATGCGCTTCGACCAGTGGCTCGAGTTCGAGCGCCTGCTCTACCCGCTCTTCGACATCGAGCGCGACTGGCACTACGGCCTCCTCCCGACGGCGACGCCCTACTCGCGCAACGCCATCTTCAGCGGCCTCCTGCCCGTGGACCTCGCCACGCGCTACCCGCAGTTCTGGCAGCACGACACCGACGACGAGCACTCGCTCAACAAGTTCGAGGATAAGCTCCTCGGCGAGCTCCTCAAGCGCAAGCACCGGGGCGACACCCGCTTCCGCTACGAGAAGATCGTCTCGACCGACGACGGCGTCGCCCTCGCCGACCGCGTGGCCGACCTCGCGCAGCACGACCTCGCCGCCGTCGTCGTAAACTTCGTGGATATCCTCGCCCACAGCCGCTCGGACTCGAACGTCCTCAAGGAGATCGCCCCGGACGAGCGCGCCTACCGGGCGCTGACGCGGACCTGGTTCGAGCACTCGTGGCTCTTCCGCGCCTTCGAGGACCTCGCCCGGCAGGACGTCACCGTCGTCATCTCGACCGACCACGGCGCGATCCGCAGCCTCCACGCCACCAAGGTCATCGGCGACCGCGAGACGTCCACGAGCCTCCGCTACAAGCACGGCCGCAACCTCAAGTGCGACGAGCGCCACGCGATCTTCGTCAAGGAGCCGGAGACCTACGGCCTCCCGCGCACCGGGATGAACGAGAACTACATTTTTGCGAAGGAAGATTATTACTTTGTCTATCCGACGAACTACCACCGCTACCTCAACCTCTACAACGACACCTTCCAGCACGGCGGTGCCTCGCTCGAAGAGGTGGTGCTGCCCGTCGTGACGATGCGGCCCCGGTAGGGGGGCCCGGCCGGGCGCCCCTACAGCAACCCCGTCGCGTCATGCTCCCGAAAGGCTACCTCCCGGCGACGATCACGCGGCGGGACGACTTCGCCCCGGACCTCGCCACGTTCTGGCTCCGCCCGGCCGAGCCGCTGACGTTCGAGCCGGGGCAGTACGCGACGCTCGCCCTCGAGGTCGGCGGCACGCTCGTCAAGCGGGCCTATTCGATTGCGAGCGCGCCGCACGAGGCCGATCTGGAGCTCTACGTCGAGCGCGTCGCGGGCGGCGTGCTGACGCCGCGCCTGTGGGACCTCGGCGAGGGCCAGGCCGTGCTCGTCCGCCGCAAGGTCGTCGGCCACTTCACGCTCGACGCCGCGCGGACGCAGCACGCGATGGCCGCCACGGTGACGGGCCTCGCGCCGTTCCTCTCGATGGTGCGGCATCAGGCGTGGGCGCTGGAGCGGGGAGACGCCGCGCACCGCTTCCTCCTTCTCCACGGCTCCAGCCACGCCGCCGAACTGGGACCCTACCGCGCCGAGGTCGCCGCCCTCGCCGCCGGCCACGACTGGCTCGCCTACGTCCCAACCGTCAGCCGCCCGTGGGCCGACGCCGAGTGGGACGGGGAGACCGGCCGGGTGGAAGACGTGCTCCGCAAGTGGCTCGACCGGCTCGGCTTTAGTCCATCGGAGACGGCGGGCTACGCCTGCGGCAACCCGCAGATGATCGAGAACGCGAAGGGCATCTTCGCCCGTGCCCGGCTCGCCGAGGACGCGATCCACGAGGAGAAATACTTCACCCTCAAGGACGAGAAGACCCTCAAGGACGAGAAGCCGGAGCCGGTCCACGTCGAACAGCCGAACGAGCCGCGCGCGCTGAAACCGGCAGGTCGGAAGCCGCCGCCGGGGGCGCCCAAGCTGAAAGCCGTCCGTCGTCCGTCGTCGTAAGGACACCGTGCGCTGCGCTCATCGCCTTCGCTCGTATCATCGCGCCGTGCCCGACCTCGCCGCCCTGCTCCCTGCCGAAACCGCCTCGCCGGAGGAGACCGTTGCGCTCGGGCGGCGGCTGGCCGCGCACCTGGAGCCGGGCGACGTGCTCGCGCTTTACGGCGACCTCGGCGCGGGCAAGACGCACCTCGTCAAGGGCATCTGCGCCGGCCTCGGCGTGCCGCCTGCGGCCGTCACCTCGCCGACGTTCACGATTGCCAACGAGTACGACGGCGACCTGCCGGTCTACCACCTCGACGCCTACCGCGTCGAGCGCCCGGAGGAGTTCTTCGAGCTAGGCTACGAGACCTACTTCTTCGGTGACGGCGTCTGCCTCGTCGAGTGGCCCGAGCGGGTCGAGGCGCTGATCCCCGACGATGCGATCCGGCTGCGGCTGACGCACGGCGGCGGAGACCGACGGACCATTGAGCGACTGAGCGATTGAGAATCGGAGGATTGCACAGCCATGCCCAGACAACGCCCCAATCCCTCAACCCCTCACTCCTCCGATCCCCCGATAGACTACCTCCTGGCCCTGCCGCGCTTCGCCGAGCAGGGAGCGGCGGCGCTGAAGCCGGGGCTGGAGCGGATGCACGCGCTGCTCGAGGCCGCAGGCCGGCCCCACGAGCGCTTCAAGAGCGTCCACGTCGCCGGCACCAACGGCAAAGGCTCGACGGCCTCGATGCTCGCCGCCATCGCTACGGCCGCCGGGCTGCGCGTCGGTCTCCACACCTCGCCCCACCTCTGGGACCTCGCCGAGCGCCTCCGCCTCGACGGCGTGCCCGCTCCGCACGCCTGGATCGCCGACGCCGTGGCGCGGCTTCGCCCCGCTCTCGATACGGTCGAGCCGAGCTTCTTCGAGGCGACCGTCGCGCTCAGCTTCCTCTACTTCGCCGAGCAGGAGGTAGACCTCGCGGTCGTCGAGGTTGGCCTCGGCGGGCGGCTCGACGCAACGAACGTGCTCCGGCCCGAGGCCGCGCTCGTCACCCACATCGGGCTGGACCACACCGAGCTGCTCGGGGACACGCGCGAGGCCGTGGCGCGGGAGAAAGCCGGGATCGCCAAGCCCGGCGTGCCGCTCCTGACGGCGGCCGAGGGGCCGGGCGTGCTGGCGGCGCTGCGCGCGACGGCCGAGGCGCGGGGCGCGTCGTTCGTGAACGTGCGCGACGAGGTGGACGTGCGGAACGTGGAGGAGCACGCCGACGGCCTCGTGCTGGACCTCACGACGCCGGTGCGGACGTACCGGCGGCTCCGGGTCGGGCTGGCGGGGCGGCATCAGGTTTGGAACGCGGCCCTCGCGGTGCGGGCAGCGGAGCACGTCGTGCCCGCCGTCGGCCGGAGCGCGGCTCCCGTCGCGGCGGGGCTGGCCGGGGTGCGGAAACTTAGTGGGCTGGCGGGCCGTTGTGAAATCTACCAATCGGCTCCTCTCATCCTGGCCGATGTGGCGCACAACGCGGACGGACTCGAGGCCGCGCTCGCGGTCGCGCGCGCCGCCCTCCCCGCTCCGACGGGGACGCTCTACGTGCTCTTCGGCACGATGCGGGATAAAGACCTCGCGGCCCTGACCGATACTCTGTCCCGTAGCGCAGCCGTCGTGCTGCCCGTCGGACTGCCCACCCCGCGCGCGCTTCCGGTGGCCGATCTGCGACGGACCCTGCGTGCCCGCGGCTTGCCTGTTCTGGACGTAGCAGGCGTAGACGAGGGCATCCATTGGTTTCGGCGGAACGCGGGAGCGTCTGACGGGCTACTCATCACCGGCTCACACTTCACCGTTGCCCAAGCGCGTTCTCTACAGACAGAACGCTCGGCAGGATAATCGCCTGCTCCTCTCCCGGCACCTCCGTTTTCTGGCTCCACCTCCTCTCTCCGATCTCCGGCCGCGTGAGTTGCGGTTCGCGTCTATGAACATTTCCGCGCTCCAGAACAAGAAGCTCGCTGAGCTGCAACGGCTCGCCCGCGACCTCCGCGTCAAGGGCTACTCGCACCTCCGCCGGGAGGACCTGATCTACCAAATCCTCGAAGCCCGCGCCCGAGAGGACGCCGAGCGCGACGACGAGGGCGACGAAGTCCCCGCAAGCCCGAGACCACGCCGCCGAACCGACAGAGAGAGCCGAACCGACAGGGAGAAAAGTGAGCCGCCAAGCGCGGACGCGGCGGTGCGTGAAGAGCGGGCCGCCGCGCGCGAGCCGCGCCCCCGCCGCACCGAGCGCCGCAGCAGCGGCCCCCGCACCCGGCAGCCGCTCTCCGACGATTACCCGGCCTACATGCGCGACTTCGACCCCGCCACGACCTCGCTCGTCGGCATGATCCGCAAGGTCGGCGTCCTCGAGATCATGCCCGACGGCTACGGCTTCCTCCGCTCGGCCGAGTTCAACTACCTCCCGTCGGCCGACGACATCTACGTCTCGCCGTCCCAGGTCAAGCGCTTCAACCTCCAGAGAGGCGACACCGTTGACGGCGAGATCCGCCCGCCGAAGGAGGGGCAGCGCTTCTTCGCGCTCATCCACGTCAACGCGATCAACGGCAGCCCGCCCGAGGGCCTCAGCGAGCGGACCGAGTTCGACCACCTGACCCCGCTCTTCGCCGAGGAGCCGCTGCGCCTCGAGACGACGCCGGATGAGTTTTCCACCCGCATCATGGACCTCTTCTGTCCGATCGGCAAGGGGCAGCGCGGCCTCATCGTGGCCCAGCCGAAGACCGGCAAGACGGTCCTCCTCCAGAAGGTCGCCAATGCCGTCACGGCCAACTACCCCGACGTGCACCTGCTCACGCTCCTCGTGGACGAGCGCCCCGAGGAGGTCACCGACTTCGAGCGCAACGTCGCCGGCGAGGTGATCGCCTCGACGTTCGACGAGGAGCCGGAGCGCCACGTCGAGGTCGCCGACGTGGTCCTGGAGAAGGCCAAGCGGCTCGTCGAGAGCGGGCGCGACGTGGTCGTGCTCCTCGATTCGATCACGCGCCTGGCGCGCGCCCACAACGCCGTCTTCGCCGGGCAGAGCCGGACCATGTCGGGCGGCCTCGAGGCCGGGGCGCTGCGCGGGCCGAAGCGCTTCTTCGGGAGCGCCCGCGCCGTCGAGGAGGGCGGCTCGCTGACCATCATCGGCACGGCGCTCGTCGACACCGGCTCCCGGATGGACGACGTGATCTTCGAGGAGTTCAAGGGCACCGGCAACATGGAGATGGTCCTCAGCCGCGACCTCGCGGGCAGGCGCATCTACCCGGCCATTGATCTGCTGGCGAGCGGGACGCGCCGCGAGGAGCTGCTCATCCCCGAGGACCGGCTCCAGCGCATCCACGTCCTGCGCCGCTTCCTCGCCGACATGGACCCCGCCGAGGCGATGGTCTTCCTCCTCGACCGGATGCGCGGCACCGCCGACAACGCCGAGTTCCTCGCCACGATGAACTCGTAAAGGGGAGGAGAGAGAAAAGAGAGTGGGGATTGCCTGCTCTCTCCTCTTTTTTCTCCTCTCTTCTAAACCTCGGCGATCTCAGCGGCCACCTGCTGCTTGGCCTCCTCGGCGTCGGGCGTACCAGGCTCCGGGAGGAAGCGCCACACGAGCGCGGCCATCAGCAGGATCGTGACGGCCGAGAGCCAGGTCGTCGCCCGGTAGCCCAGCCCGGCGTAGGTGGCCCCGGCGAGGCTCGCGCCGATCCCGGTGCCGACCTGCCCGACGGCGATGGCGAGCGAGAGGAGCGTGCCGCGCAGCCGGTCCGGGACGAGCGCCGTCAGGAGCGCTTGCAGCGGCGACATCCGCATCGAGAACAGCCCCATGATGGCGATGTAGAGCGGGTACGCCACCCAGCGCTCTGTGACGGCATACGTCACGAGCGCCGTCACGACCGACAGCCCGAGGCACGACGCCAGGATCAGCGGCTTCCGACCTATCCGGTCCGAGAGCGTCCCGGCCCACGGCCCGACCAGCACGCTCACCGCCCCGCCGACGAGGAAGAGCGTAGCGATGAAGTCAATCGGCACGCCGCCGACGGCGAGGGGCCGGCCGAAGAGCGAGACCTCGAGCGAGAAGTTGGCCGTGAGCCACTGCGGGAGGTAGACGATCAGCAGCCCGAGGCTGAGGTACATCAGGAAGTACGTCGCCGCAGCGACCCGGACCGAGGCCGCGCCGAGCAGGTCGCGGTAGCGCCGGAGCGTGCCGAGGACCGTCACGCGCTCCGGCTCCAGCTCGACGTCCGGCTGCGGCACCACCTGCCAGATCAGCACGAAGGCCACCGCCATCAGCGCGGCGAACGCGAGGAACGGCAGCCGGTAGCCCGCCGCCGCTGCCAGCACGCGCCCCAGCGGAATCCCGATCACCAGGCCGAAGGCGACGCCGCTCATCACCCAGCCCGTGGCCCAGCCGCGCCGCTCATAGGGGAAGAAGTCGCCGACGTAGGAGACCGCCGCGCCGCTGAGCATCCCGCCCGCCGCCCCTGCCAGCGCCCGCACCACGAGCAGCCCGGTAAACGTCTGCACCAGGCCGTGCAGCGCCAGCATCGCCGCCAGCGACCCCGAGCCGATCAGGAGCACCCGCCGCCGCCCGATCCGGTCTGAGACCGGCCCCATCACGACGGCCGCCGCCGCCAGCGCGAACGAGTAGACCGTCACGAGCAGCCCGCGCAGCGCCTCCGGCACCGAGAGCGCCTCCCCGATGATCGGGAGGATGGGGGTGATGATGATGGTCTGGCTCGCGGCCGTAAAGACCATCAGCCAGAGCGAGAACAGGATGCCGTAGGTGCGGGGCGAGGTCTGGGCCACGTAGAAACCTGTCGGAACGACTACCGGGAAAGCCCGGCCCGGCGAAAAGTTGCACGGGGACTGAAGGGGGAAAGAGCAGAAGCGGGGGAGGGCGGAAGATTGGCTGGGCGGTGAACCCCCAAAATCTTCCGCTCTTTCTCTCTTCCATCCTTCCGCTCTTGAACGCCCTTCACACCGCCTCCGCAGGTAGGTAACACTACGGTAGTAACACTACGGTAACAGCCCGCTAACAGCGCCGTAATGACGGCTCGCTAGCTTGGGGGCTGAGGATGGAAGAGGGGCTTCCGTTCTCACCTCCCACAAACCCAGCGAACCCCATGACTCCCACTACGCTCGCCGTGCGGCTGCTCCGCACGCTCCGAACGCCGGCCCGCCTCGGGCCGGCCTTTCTGCTCGCCCTCCTCGTCGCGGCTCCGGCCGCCCACGCCCAGGCCGGCACCATCGCCGGCGTCGTCGTGGACGAGGACCTCGGCGAGTCCCTCATCGGCGTCAACGTCCTCGTCGAGGAGCTCGGCACCGGGGCCGCCACCGGACTCGACGGCGACTACCGGATTGCCGGCGTCCCGGCCGGGACCTACACGCTCGTCGTCTCCTACCTCGGCTACAACACGCAGCGCATCACCGGCGTCGCCGTCACCAGCGGCACGACGAAGGTGGACGTGGCCCTCACCGAAGAAACCCTCGAGCTCGAGGGCGAGGTGGTCGTCGAGGCGCGGGCGCTCCTGAACAACGAGGCCGGGCTGCTCCGCCAGCGCCAGCGCTCGGCGGCCCTCAGCGACGCCGTCTCGGCCGAGACCATCGCGCGCGCCGGGGCCAGCACCGCCGCCGACGCCCTCCAGAAGGTGCCGGGGGCCAGCGTCGTCGGCGGCAACACGATCGTCGTGCGCGGCCTCTCGGACCGCTACCTCAACACCCAGCTCAACGGGGCCACGCTCCCGAGCGCCGACCCCGAGAAGCAGGCCGCCCCGCTCGACCTCTTCCCGAGCGGCCTGCTCGACAACATCGTCACCTCCAAGAGCTTCACCGTCGACAAGCCGGGGACGTTCACCGGCGGCGGGGTCAACATCTCGACGCGCTCCTTCCCCGAGCGGCTCACGGCGCAGTTCTCCTCGTCGGTCGGCTTCAACACGACCGTCGAGCCGGGCAGCGAGCTGCTGCTCTTCGACGGCGGCGGGGTCGGGTTCTTCGGCAACCCGAGCGGCAGCCTGGCGATGCCGGGCATCGTCGCGGGGCTAGGCCCGCGCGACATCTCGTCGGCCCCGCGCGAGGAGCGCGCCGCGATCACGAACGCCTTCTCCTCGACGTTCGCGCCCCAGGCCCAGAGCGTCCCGGTCAACGCGAGCTACAGCGGCTCGCTCGGCAACCAGACCACGCTCTTCGGCCGGCCGTTCGGGTTCCTCTTCGGGGCCAACTGGAGCGCGTCCACCGACGGCTACACGGGCGGCGTCAACAGCGAGTTCGGCGGCACCAGCACGACCATCACGCGCGACTACCTCCTCGACACGCGCCTCGGCGAGGAGGAGGTCCTCTTCGGCGGCCTCGCCAACCTGAACTACCGCCTGACCGACCGCAACGAGCTCGGCCTCAACGTCCTCTACAACAAGAACGCCACCTCCACGGCGGTCTTCCAGTCGGGCCTGTTCACCGACGGCACGCTCCAGGAGTCGGACAACGTCTACGAGGGCCGCTCGCTGCTCTACACCGAGCGGGCGCTCTTCTCCTCGCAGCTCCGCGGCAAGCACGCCCTGAATGCGCGCGGCCTCCGCGCCGAGTGGAACGCGGCCTACTCCCGCACCACGCTCGACGAGCCGGACTACCGCGTCTTCCAGAACGAGATTGATCGGTCCGACCCCGCCAGCGGCGACGCCGACTACCTCATCCGCACCTCGGCCTACGACGCCCCGAGCCGCACCTACCGGAACCTCGGCGAGGACGGCGCGAGCGGCGCGCTCGACGTGGAGATTCCGGCCGGCACTCTCGCCGGACGCTCGGTGCAGCTCAAGGTCGGCGGCGCGGCCGACGTCCGCTCGCGCAGCTTCCGCGAGCGCTCCTTCGTCTACCCCGTCGGCACCACGGGCCAGCGCTTCCTCGACGAGTTCGACGGCGACGTGAACGCTCTCGTTGCCAACGCCGCCGACCTCGGCCTCTTCGTTGACGAGCAGACCGACCTCGACGCGGACTACGACGGGACGCTCAACATCTACGCGGGCTACGGGCAGGTGGACGTCGCCCTCACCCGGCCGCTCCGGTTCGTCGGCGGCCTCCGCTACGAGTACACCGACCTCAGCGTGACCTCGCCCAACGGCGCGTTCCGCAGCGGGCGGACCGAGGGCGGCTACACGGCCGGCGGCCTCGGCGAGGCCCTGCTCCCGGCGGCCAGCCTGGTCTACGCCGTTGGGGACAACATGAACCTCCGGGCGGCCTACGGCAAGACGCTCGCCCGGCCCTCGTTCCGCGAGGTCGCCCCGCGCGCCGTCTTCAGCCTCGCCGAGCGCTACACGATCAACGGCAACCCCGACGTCCGGCAGTCGAAGATCCACAACGCCGACCTGCGCTGGGAGTGGTTCACGCGCCCCGGCGAGATCCTCGCCGTCAGCGGCTTCTACAAGCGCTTCACCGACCCCATCGAGCTGACGTTCCTGGCCGGCAACAACCAGTTCCAGCCGAACAACCTCGGCGACGCCGACCTCTACGGCCTTGAAGTGGAGGCACGCCGCCGGCTCGACTTCCTGCCCGGTCGGCTGGGTAACCTCCAGGTGGGCGGCAACCTCTCGCTCGTCAACGCCGAGGTCGAGCTGCTCGACTTCGACAAGGTGGCGCGCGGCGAGTGCACGCTCGAGCAGGCCGACGCCGGGGCGTGCCCCGCGTCCACGCGCCCGCTCCAGGGCCAGTCGCCCTACGTGGTCAACCTCGACCTCGGCTACTCCGACCGCGAGCGCGGCACGAACGTGAGCCTCTTCTACAACGTGTTCGGCCGCCGGCTCTTCGCCGTCTCGCAGGGCGTCGTGCCCGACCTCTACGAGGAGTCCCGCGCCACGCTCGACCTCACGGCGAGCCAGGACGTCTGGCGCGGCTTCTCGGTGAAGCTCTCGGCGAAGAACCTCCTCGGCGCGAGCTACCAGCTCGTCCACCGCGACGAGGACACCGGCGCGGAGTACCTCCGGCGCGCCTACGACCTCGGCCGCGCCTTCTCGTTCGGCGTCTCCTACAGCCTCTAGCTCTACAGCCTCCAGCACGACCACATCAACTCCGAGACCGGCCGGCGCTTCCTGCCGGCTGGTGCTCGGGGCCTCCCAACCCACGAACTGACCTCTGCCAAGCATGAAAACCCTGTTCCGAGCGCCTGGGCTTCTCGCCCTCCTCGCCGCCACCGCGATTGGCTTCGCCGGCTGCGACTCCAGCGACCCCGTTGATCCCATCATCACCACGCCGTTCTGCGAGGAGGCCCCAACAGCCTTCGGCTGCGCCGACTCCGGCTCGCGCTACGACACGACCGGCACCGACGTCAACGGCCGCGCCGTCATCGAAGTCCGCGACGCGAACGGTGGCATCGGCGGCGCGCTCGGCAGCGACGCCCGCACGAACGTCACCTGGTCGAACGACTTCACCTACGTCCTCGACGGCCTCGTCTTCGTCAACGAGGGCCAGACCCTCACGGTTGAGCCGGGCACCGTCATCCGGGGCCGCAGCGGGCAGGGCCGGAACTCCTCGGCGCTGATCGTCGCGCGCGGCGGCCGGATCGAGGCCAGCGGCACCGCCGAGGAGCCGATCATCATGACGGCGCTCAACGACGACCTCGACACCTTCGACGACCTCATTCAGGACGGCGCGCCGACCTCCGGCGAGTGGGGCGGTCTCATCGTCCTCGGCGCGGCCCCGACAAACATCAATGTCGGCGAGACGAGCATCGAAGGCATCGACGCCACGGAAGAGCGCGGCCTCTACGGCGGCAACAGCGCCGACGACAACTCCGGCACGCTCCGCTACGTCTCGATCCGTCACGGCGGGACCCTCATCGGCGAGGGCAACGAGATCAACGGTCTCACGCTCGGCGCGGTCGGGGCGGGCACGACCATCGACTACGTCGAAGTCTTCGCCAACCAGGACGACGGCATCGAGTGGTTCGGCGGCACGGTCCGGGCCAAGCACCTCGCCGTCTCCTACTGCGGCGACGACATGTTCGACTCTGACCAGGGCTACAACGGCGTCAACCAGTACGTCTTCGGCCTCATGGCCTCCGGCTTCGGCGACAACGGCGGCGAGCACGACAGCGGCGACTCCATGCTGGGCGGTGAGGGCTCCACTCCGATCTCGATCCCTACGTTTGCGAACGCGACCTACATCGGCTCGGGTCTGAGCGCGGCGAACTCCTCGCGCGTCATGACGATCCGCGACAACGCCGGGGCGAAGTACTGGCGCTCGGTGTTCTACGACTTCCAGAACGGCATCCGCATCGAGGACCGTGACGGCGACGAGGGCGACAGCCGTGCCCGCGCCGAGGCCGGCGACATCAAGTTCATCGACGTGGTTTTCTCGAACGTGGTCAGCGCCACGCCCTCGGCGGCGGACGTCTTCAGCTACGCCGACGGCGAGGGGGACTTCACCGAGCAGGCCCCGGCGAGCCTCTTCGGCGGACCGATCTCGTATGCTAACCCCGGCCTTTTGGTCACGCGCGGGCAGGGCGGTGCGCTCAGCCTCCGCGCCACCTCGGCCCCGGCTCCAACGGTCGCTATGCCGGGTGACTTCCTCGACGACACCGACTTCGTCGGGGCCTTCGGCGACGGCGACAACTGGCTCGATGGGTGGACCGCCCTCAGCCAGTTCCAGGCGATCAGCAACTGAGCACGTGACACCTGTGCTGTACCTCGCGGTATAGCCAGCCCGGACGCCGGTTTCCTCGTGGGAGGGGAGCCGGCGTCCGTCTTTCGGTGAAGCAGGACGGGGCAATTCCCGTTGCCTCGCGCACGATCCGGCGCTCCTCGCTCGTAGTTCGGGTTGAGCGCACGCGGGTAAAGGCTATGCGGTCCACGGGCCTTCCAGGTGAGGCTGGTGAAGGGAAAAGGCCGTGTGGGCCGCAGACGAGAGGCACCGAGTCTTGCCGAGAGACCCGGTGCTTTCTCGGTCTAAACCGTCCGTGAGGTGCGCGGGCGTGTGCAGGTCGTGCGCTAAGCCGCCCAGTTCGTCTGCAAAAGTTCGCAGGGGCGGCCGGCTGATCGCCCCTGCGTTGCTTCAGCCGGGGCCTCTCGCTCGTCGCGCAGCGCCAGCAGGGCGCGCAGCTCCGGCAGGAGGTAGAGGTCCTTCGGACGCGCCGTCTCCCGCGCGGCGATCAGCCCTTCGAGGCTGAGGACCCACGTCTCGTGCCCGTAGAGCGGGAGCGGCACGGCGCGTGCCTGCACCGCCGAGTAGTCTCCCAGCCCGGCCACCTCCCCGAGGAGGTCGAAGTCGCCCGCGTCGGTGGTGAGGGTGAAGTCCAGCCCGGCGCGCAGCGTCTTGGCATCCCACAGAAAAGGAAGCTCGGGCGGACCGCCCCGCATGCGGGGGTCAGCGGGGCGGTCCGCCCGGACGATCCGCTCCAAATCCTCCGGCTCCCGGCGGTAGCAGACGTCGAGATCAGCCGTCACGTGGGCCGAACCGTGCAGCACGGCCGCCATACCGCCGATAACGACGATTCAACGTGCTGCTGGCGCAGTACCCCGAGCAGCGTTTCGACCTCGAGCATGAGCAGCAGCCTTTTGGAGGTCCAGAACGAAGCGCAGAGCCGACTGGTGACGTTCCAGACGTTCGGCAGGTGAGAGCGGGAGGCGCTCGCGCAGTAACGACAGGTCCACGCCGTAAGCCTCCGCCTCGGCGAGCGCTGTCTGCCGCTCAGCCTCTGAGTTGTGGGGCGTCGGTTGCATGAGGGGGGTGGGTCTGCGGAGGAGCGAGAGGGATACCGACTGCCGCGTTGCGGGTTTCGCCTGGGTGCCGTGGCCTGGACCTCCTCCCAAGCACCCCCCTAATTCACCGCGAGCGTTCGCGTGGCTCCGTATTTTTGAGGCCGTCTTTCGAGACGCACGGCCGTGCGTCCCTACGCCGCCTCAACCGCCGTCGCCATGCCTGAGACCGCCACCTCCGCCACGCCGAACGTCACGCTCGACCTCGCCCTCGAACACGGGCTGACTGAGGAGGAGTACGGCTGGATCGTAGAAAAGCTGGGGCGGACGCCGACGTTCGTCGAGCTCGGTATCTACTCGGTGATGTGGAGCGAGCACTGCTCGTACAAAAACTCGATCGCCCTCCTGAAGACGCTCCCGCGCGAGGGCGCGCAGCTCCTCGTCGAGGCGGGCGAGGAGAACGCGGGCCTCGTGGACATCGGCGACGGCCTCGCGGTGGCCTTCAAGATCGAGAGCCACAACCACCCGTCGGCCGTCGAGCCGTACCAGGGCGCGGCCACCGGCGTCGGCGGCATCCAGCGCGACATCTTCACCATGGGCGCGCGCCCGATTGCCAGCCTCAACTCGCTCCGCTTCGGCTCGCTCGACAGCCCCCGCGTGCGCTACCTCTTCGACGGCGTCGTCCGCGGGATCGGCGACTACGGCAACTCGTTCGGCGTCCCGACCGTCGCCGGCGAGGTCTACTTCGACGCGAGCTACGAGGGCAACCCGCTCGTCAACGCGATGAGCGTCGGCATCGTCCGGGTCGGCGAGACGGCGAGCGCGGTTGCCACCGGCCTCGGCAACCCGGTCTACATCGTCGGCAGCGCCACGGGCCGCGACGGCATCCATGGGGCGACGTTCGCCTCGGAGGAGATATCCGAAGCGAGCGAGGCCAGGCGGCCGAGCGTCCAGGTCGGCGACCCGTTCACCGAGAAGCTCCTCCTCGAAGCCTCGCTCGAGGCCATCGCCACGGGCGCGGTCGTCGGCATCCAGGACATGGGCGCGGCCGGGATCACCTGCTCGTCGAGCGAGATGAGCGCGAAAGGGGAGGCCGGGATGAGCCTCCACCTCGACCGCGTGCCGGCGCGCGAGGCCGGGATGACGCCCTACGAGCTGATGCTCTCCGAGAGCCAGGAGCGGATGCTCCTCGTCGTGGAGCAGGGCCGCGAGGCCGAGATCGAGGCAGTCTTCGAGAAGTGGGACCTCCACGCCGCGCAGATCGGTGAGGTCACCGACGACGGCCGGGTGAAGGTCTTCTGGCACGGCGATCTCGTCGCCGACGTGCCGGCCGAGCACCTCGTCCTCGGCGGCGACGCGCCGGTCTACCACCGCGAAACCCAACGCCCAGTCTACCTCGACGACGCCCACGCCTTCGATCCGAGCACAGTGCCGGACGTGACGCCGAGCGACGCGGGCGAGGTCCTGAAGACGCTCCTCGGCGCGCCGAACATCGCCTCGAAACGGTGGGTCTTCGAGCAGTACGACACGACCGTCCGCACCAACACGGTCCAGGGGCCGGGCACCGCCGACGCCGCCGTCGTCCGCATCAAAGGGACCAACAAAGGGCTGGCCCTCAAGACCGACTGCAACGGGCGCTACGTCTACCTCAACCCGCGCCGGGGCGGGCAGATCGCGGTGGCCGAGGCGGCGCGCAACGTGGTCTCGGCCAGCGGCCGGCCGCTCGCCATCACCAACTGCCTCAACTTCGGCAACCCCTACAAGCCCGAGGTCTACTGGCAGTTCACCGAGGCCGTCGGCGGGGTGGGGGACGCCTGCCGCGCCCTCGGCACGCCCGTCACCGGCGGCAACGTCTCGTTCTACAACGAGAACCCCGACGGGGCCGTCTTCCCGACCCCGACCATCGGGATGCTCGGCCTCGTCGAAGACGTCGAGCGGGACACGACGGCGAGCGCCTTCCGCGCGGCCGGTGACGGAGCGGGCGACGTGGTCTTCCTCCTCTCGCCCGACGGCTGGCAGTTCAAAGACGAGATCGGCGGGACCGAGTACCTCGCCTCGGTGCGCGGCCGGACCACGGGCGACGCGCCGCACCTCGACCTCGAAGAGGAAGCCGCCGTGCAGGGCGCGATGCTCGACCTCATCCGCAGCGGCCTCGTGAAGAGCGCCCACGACGTCTCCGACGGGGGCCTCGCCGTCTGCCTCGCCGAATGTGCGCTTGACGGTCTCGGGGCCGAGACCGAGCTGAGCGGTACCGAGGGGCTGCGGCTCGACGCGGTGCTCTTCGGCGAGGCCCAGAGCCGGATCGTCTTCACCGCCCGCTTCGACGACGGCGAGATGGTGCAGGACGCCCTCGTCGGCACCGGCGCGCGGGCCGTGCCGATAGGCCGCGTCGGCGGCGACCGGCTCCGCATCGCCGTCGGCGGCGAGGTGGTCGTGGATGAGGCGGTGGAGGCCCTCGCCGCGCCGTACCACGCGGCGATTCCCGACGCGATGGGACAGTAGGCAGACAGTAGGCGGAAAGCAGTCCCACCCGGTGCGGGCAGAGACACGGGTCTGCCCCCACGTTGGAAACGATTCGTAGGGGCGACCCTGTGTGGTCGCCCTGGTCGGGAATGGCGAACGCCGCGAGCGGGGCAGACACACGGGTCGGCCCCTACCTGGAATCCGTTGAGGTTCGGTGGAGGGAGGGCGAACGCGCAGGGAAAAGCCGCGCGCGGGAAACAGCCGCCCGGTGCCCCCGTTGAAACGACCTCTTTTTCCGGCAGCCCCGGCCTCGGCCGGCCTCCGGTCTTTCCGATCTCCCGAACGCAACCTCCGAGGCAACTCTCATGGCCGACAACGCCAAGTACGTCACCCTCACCGACGCCAACTTCCAGGACGAAGTCCTCAACAGCGACCAGCCCGTGCTCGTAGACTTCTGGGCGACGTGGTGCGGCCCGTGCCGCGTGATCGCTCCGACCATCGAGGAGCTCGCCGCCGACTACGACGGCAAGGCGAAGGTCGCCAAGCTCGACGTGGACAACAACCCGAAGGTCGCCCTGGAGTTCGGCATCCGCTCGATCCCGACGATCATGTTCTTCAAGGACGGCCGCGTGGTGGACCAGGCCGTCGGCGTCGTCCCGAAGCGGGACCTCGCTGCCAAGCTCGACGCGCTCGCCGGCCAGACGGCGTAGGACGTGATGCGTAATTCGTGATTCGTGAGGGTGCCAGTGCGGCCGTTCCGCTCAGGGCACCCTCGCGTTTTTATATCCCTTCGCTTCTGGTTCGCATGATGCAGCACTCCAACGCTACGCCCGACCTCTCCGGCTTCGACGGCCTGGACTTCGGCGGGGCCGAGCGGCACAACCTGGTCATCATCGGCACCGGGCCGGCGGGGCTGACGGCGGCGCTCTACGCGGCGCGCGCCAACCTCGCGCCGCTCGTCTTCGAGGGCTTGCAGCCCGGCGGCCAGCTCGTCACCACGACCGACGTCGAGAACTACCCCGGCTACCCCGACGGCGTCCTGGGGCCGGAGATGATGGAGGACTTCCGCCGCCAGGCCGTGCGCTTCGGGACCGACCTCCGCCACGGCTCCGTCACCGCCGTGGATTTTTCCGAACGCCCCTTCCGCCTCGTCGTGGACGAAGAGACGCCGGTGCTCGCCGACACCGTCATCGTCGCCACCGGCGCGAGCGCCAAGTACCTCGGCCTCGAGAACGAGCAGCGGCTGCTCGGGCGCGGCGTCTCGGCCTGCGCCACCTGCGACGGGGCCTTCTTCCGCGACGAGCACCTCGCCATCGTCGGCGGCGGCGACACGGCGATGGAGGAGGCGCTCTTCCTGACGCGCTTCGCCCGGAAGGTCACCGTCGTCCACCGCCGCGACACCCTCCGCGCCTCGCAGATCATGCAGGAGCGCGCCTTCGCCCACGACAAGATCGAGTTCCTCTGGAACACGGTCATCGAGGACGTGCTCGGCGAGAGCGCGGTCGAGGGGCTGCGGATCAGGAACGTCGAGACAGGCGAGGCCGGCACGCTCGGCGTGACGGGCTTCTTCGTCGCCATCGGCCACCAGCCCGACACCGCCCTGTTCCGGGGCTGGCTCGACATGGACGCGACCGGCTACATCCAGACGCTCCCGGACTCCACCTACACCAACGTCGAGGGCGTCTTCGCCTGCGGCGACGCGCAGGACCACGTCTACCGCCAGGCCGTCACCGCCGCCGGCACCGGCTGCATGGCCGCGATTGATGCCGAACGCTGGCTCGCCGAGCACGGCCAGATCGAGGGTCTCCGCACCGAGACCGAGTACCACGCCGCCCCGGCCGAGGACAGCGACGACGGCGTAGCGGTGCAGGAGAAGGTGTGAGGACATGATTCGTGAGAACGTGATGCGTGAATTCAACTCCGACGGTAGTGCTTTGCCCCACGAATCACGAATCACGAATCTGTTATGGCTCGTTGCCCTCCTGCTCGTCGCCTTCGCGGCTCCGGCGCGGGCACAGACCCTCGCGGAAAAGCTGGAGGACGCCCGCACGGCTGCCCGCGTTGAGGTGGCCCTCGCGCAGGACGAGACGCTGGGCGCGTTTAGTTTCCGCCCGACGTTCCGGGCCGGCGTGCTGACGGTCGTCGGCGTGGTGGCGACTCCGGCGCAGCGGGACCGGGTGGCGGAGGTGGCGGGTGGGGTGGAAGGGGTGGAGCGCGTCGTCAACAGCGTGCAGGTAGCGGGCGCAGCGGGGGACGGAGGGGTGCCGAGGCTGCCGCCCGTGAAGGAAACCGTGCCCGCGCCGGCGCGCGAGGCGGCACCGGCAACCGTGCCCGCGCCGGAGCCTGCGCCGGCAGCGGTGTACCACACCGTCCGCAGCGGCGATACGCTCGGCGCGGTCGCGCGGCGCTACGGGGTGACGGTCGGCGAGGTGCAGCGGCTCAACGGGCTGCGCGGCAGCCGGATTCGCATAGGGCAGCGGCTCCGGGTGAAGTAGGCGCTACCCGTGAACCACCCGTACCCACTCGGCGCAGTGAAGCACGCGGCCGGCGAGGGGAACGGGGTTTGGAGAGCAAGCGGGTTCCACCGCCCACCGCTTCCCGGCCTGTGCCGTCCTCCCGTCCGCCCCTGCCTCGCCGCGCTGCGCTTCTCCTCGACGGGGAGCGATACGACGCGGTGGAATGCTCGGTGGCGGGGGTCAGCCTGGCGCGCGGGGCGCTGCACGGCGAGGACCTCCGGCGCGGCGACGAGCGTCCGGCGACCCTGCTGCTGAGCGGGCCGGACGGCGAGGCGGCTTACGACGTGACGGTGCGGCTCGCCGCGCGTGGCCCGCGTGCGGTCGAGCTCGCCTTCGTGAGGCTGCCGCCGTCGGCGCGGCGCGTGCTGGAGGAGGGCGGGCCGGTCTGGCTCTTCGGGGATGCGCCCGACGGTCCGGCAGCCGCACAGCCTCGGCGGCTGATGCTGCCCCTCAGCACGGCCGTCGCGGAGGCTACGCGCAGGCGACGGCCGCCGAGTGCACGGGCGGGGCAGCCCGTAGCCAAGCACCCTGCCTCAAACGGAGTAGCCTCTGGCGGAGCCTCCCTCTCCGCCGGGAAGCTGCTGCTCCTCACGGCCGGGTTGGTAGCGTTGGCCGTGCTGATCGGCTGGCTGCTGGTGCACTGAGGCGTAGGGGTTTTGCGCCGGAATGCCACGGCAAACGGTTGACATCCTCCGGCCCACGTCGTATATCCCTTGAGGGAGCCGGGAGGTATCTTTTGAAATCGCCAGCACTTTTCATGTCAGACGCATCGTCGCCCCAGGCCGTCACCCAGCTGCTCCACCGCGTCCACGGGGGCGACCGGCAGGCGCTCGAAGACCTGCTGCCCCTCGTCTACGACGAGCTGCACGCCCTCGCCCACCGGCAGCGGCGGCGCGGCGGCAGCCCCACGCTCAACACGACGGCGCTCGTCCACGAAGCCTACCTCAAGATGGTCCGCCCGGAGGACGCCCGCTGGGAGGACCGGACCCACTTCTTCCGCGTTGCCGCCACCGCCATGCGGCAGATCCTCGTGGACTACGCGCTCCGGCAGCGGGCCGCCAAGCGCGGCGGCGGTGCCCGTCCGCTCCCGCTCGACGAGGCGCTCTTCCTGCCCGAGGGCAAGGCCGAGGAGGTCATCGCGCTCGACGAGGCGCTCGGCCGGCTCGCCGCCCTCGACGAGCGGCAGAGCCGGGTGGTCGAGCTGCGCTACTTCGTCGGGTTCACGATCCCCGAGACGGCCGAGGCGCTCGACCTCTCGCCGGCCACGGTCAAGCGCGAGTGGACCGTGGCGCGGGCGTGGCTCCACCACGAGATCGGCGAGATGCTGGGATAAACGCAAAGGGGCTGGCATAGATAAGGGTCGGGTGGCTTAGTCTCCGCCATGACCCGACGAAAGAGCAAACTCCCACGACGAACCCAGCTTCGCCTCATCGAGCACTTCGTCGCCGGGACCACCGCGCGCATGGCTGCCGACCTCGTC
>JBBSMV010000008.1:0-24489 GCA_038232975.1 Rhodothermales bacterium | reverse complement strand
CTATCAGGCGAACCGGACGCTCGCCGTTCGCCGCGCCGGATGGGGCGCGGGCCTCGCCGCCGTCGGGAGCCTCGGGTATTACGCCGCCTACGCCGTCATCGTCTTCCGCACCGCACGCGGCGATTTCTCGGTCGGCGACCTCACGTTTCTCGCGGGCTCGTTCGGCCGCCTCCGCTCGCTCCTCGAAGGGCTGCTCAACAGCTTCTCGACCGTCGCCGGGCAGGCGCTCTACCTCGACGATCTGTTCTCGTTCTTCGAGATCACGCCGCAGGTCGCCTCGCCCGCCGACCCCCGCCCGTTCCCCGAGCCGATCCGCGAGGGGTTCTCCTTCGAGGACGTCGGCTTCCGCTACCCCGGCGCGGAGCGGTGGATTCTGCGCGACCTCTCGTTCGAGCTTCGGGCGGGCGAGGCGCTCGCGCTCGTCGGCGAGAACGGGGCCGGTAAGACGACGCTCGTCAAGCTGCTGGCCCGGCTCTACGACCCCACCGAGGGCCGCATCCTCCTCGACGGGCACGACCTGAGGGAGTATGATCTGAGCGACGTGCGCGCGAACATCGGGGTCATCTTCCAGGACTTCGTCCGCTACCACCTGACGGCCGCCGAGAACATCGCCGTCGGGCGCATCGAGGAGCGCGAGGACCGGCCGCGGATTGAGGACGCGGCTGCGCGGAGCCTCGCCGACGCGGTGATCGAGGAGCTGCCCGAGGGCTACGAGCAAGTCGTCGGGCGGAGGTTCAAGACCGGCGTGGACCTCTCCGGCGGCGAGTGGCAGAAGGTGGCGCTCGGGCGGGCGTACATGCGCGACGCGCAGCTCCTCATCCTCGACGAGCCGACGGCCGCGCTCGACGCCCGCGCCGAGTTCGAGGTCTTCCAGCGCTTCAAGGACCTCACCGAAGGCAAGAGCGCCGTCCTCATCTCCCACCGCTTCTCGACGGTCCGCATGGCCGACCGCATCCTAGTCCTCGCCGACGGGCGGCTCGAGGAGATCGGGACGCACGAGGCGCTGCTCGCGGCCGGAGGTCGCTACGCCGAGCTGTTCGAGCTCCAGGCGGCGGGGTATCGGTGAATGAGAGGCGGTTTATCTTTGGATCACCGCTCATCTGATTACGCCGCGTGCAGTTTCAAAAGCACTTCGACCTGGACATCCCCCGAGCGCTCAACGCACAGCTCGTCACCGTCTTCGAGAGCCTCGATCAGGCTTCGCTGGCTGAGGTCGCCCATCTGCACGTCGCCGGGCGGTCGGGCGTCTACGGTCTCTTCCACTACGGAATGCTCGTCTACGTCGGCAAAGCAGGCAACCTCAAGAGGCGTCTGCTGGAGCACCGAAGCAAGATCAGTGGTCGCAAGAACATCGGCCTCGCAGACGTCAGCTTCGCGTGTCTCACCGTCAACGAGAACTGGAGCGCCTACGCCCCGGAAGATATTCTGACGAGACACTATCGGGCTGAGGAACTGTGCGAGTGGAACGGGAGCAGCTTCGGGCCGCACGATCCTGGACGCAACCGCGAGACCACAAACAAGTCTCCGCAGGGCTTCGACCGCCAGTACCCTATCAGAGAAGACTGGCCCTGTGATTGGATCGCTGCCGGGACCTACCCCGTTCTGGACCTCCTTGTCTCCTTGAAGGTGGGTCTTCCGTATCTACTGCGCTACGAGACCAGTGCGGGTCGGAGCTGGAAGAAGGGGCATCAGGATTTCGACGGAGTAACGGTGGCGGTTCCCGCCTCGGGGCTGCCGGCGAGCGAAGTGCTTCGGCTTCTTGCTGACGCTCTCCCCGGCTGGCAGGCCACGGCTTTCCCGAGCCACCTGATCCTCTACAAAGAGAGCCGGACCTACAAGCACGGGAAGGTGCTCTGAGCGTTACGGCTTCCGAAGCTCGACCACGGCCTCGTAGAGTGCGTGGTTCTTCTTGGCCTTCGTGACCCGGACGTCGGACTGGATGATGCTGTTGCCGACCCGTGTCTCACGCGGCACGGTGATCTCCACGAGTTCGAGACCGGCCGCCTCTGCGATCTGACCGAGGTAGCGATCGATCTGAAAGTTGATACCCTGCAAGATGCTGTTGCCCACGACCACGAACGCGAAGCCTCCAGGTTTGAGAACGTACCGGGTGGCTTCGGCAAATCGGTAGGTGTCATTGAAGTAGGTGGCGGCGTAGTTGGCCCAGCCGTTCCCCCCGTAGACGCCCTTCTCAGGGTTCAGCGTCCGCAGGCGCTCCAGCTTCTCGGCGAGGTCGCTCTCGGGGAGGTCGAAGCCGAGGGCGATCTGCTCGCCGTCGCGGACGGTCTGCCAGTATTTCCCGAAGTTCGCGTGCTCCAGCGGTTTTGTGTCTTTGGGCTGCGTGACGAATCCGAGCCAGTAAAGATGCGGCCGAGTGTTGCGGATGTAGTGGTAGTTGTTGAGATAGGGGGGCGAGGTGACGAGTAGGTCGGCCGAGTCCGGGGCGACGTAATCGCTGCATTCGAAAAAGCTCGCCGGAATAACCCGCCCACGGACGCCTCCCCGGTGTGCCTGCTCCTGCACCCATGCCACGTCAGCAACCATGTCGTGGAGCTTGGCGAGGATCGGGACGATCACGGGAAAGTCCGCGATGTCTTCCTTGCCGGCTCCTTTGCGCGTCCCCAAGCTAGGTTCATAGGAGTAGTTAGAATACTTCACCATAGTGGCTGCGAAGGCGAGCTGGAACAGGCCGCGCAGCCGCTCATCCCCGACCCCCTCAATGAAGTCCTGCACGATGAGGACCTTGCGGAGAACCGGGGGGCTGTAGAAGCCTGTTCGGGTGCGGAACCCCTCCGGCGGCGCACTCTGAGGCTCGTATCCAGAGGCTACCCGCTCGTCGTAGAACGCAGCGAGTTGTTCTATCCCTTGCCGCAAATGGTCGGTACCAATGGTGACCGCATCCAGCTTGACCCGGCTGGCGAGCGCCGCATAGGGGTTGATCTCAAACCCTACGACCTCGTGACCGAGCAACGCCGCCTCAACCAGTGTCGTGCCGACCCCGGCGAACGGGTCAATCACGGTGCCGGGCGCGCTCAGCCGCGCCGAGACCACGTCGCGCACGAAGTCGCTGGAGTAGCCCGCGACCCACGGGACCCACCTGTGAATGGGGAGGGCCTTGTTGGTCGCAAAAGAAGGATCGCTGAACGACGCCTTCTCTTCCTCTGCCGAGTCGAACAGAGCCAGTTGTTCCGCTACCGTGGTTGGTTCGGTATCAACTCGAACGTCCAACTCGCGGTGTACATCTCGGTTTATGATCGACATTGGGATTGCTGTGAAATAGGGTTATGGAGCTTGTTCCTCGTCTGGCTCGATGATATGCCAGAAGGGACCGTCGACACGGGCACGACTCAGGGTTTCAATCATGGCAATGCGGAGCTTGGTGAGCCTCCGTTCCGGCTCCCTCTCCGCTTGAGCAATCGTTGGTTGCTTCACGCCGAGCAACGCGGCGGCTTGTTCCTGGGTAAGTCCAGCCCCCTCCCGTGCCGTTCGAGCCGCGCGAGCCAAATCGGTTTCAGAAACAGAGACGCCCTCAGGATTTTCCAACATAGTCAATCAAGCTATAAATAGCAATAGGCTGTCAACGCTGCAATGATACTCACAGTGCTGCTCCTCGACGGTCCGCATGCCGACCGCATCCTCGTCCTGGCTGACGGGCAGCTCGAGGAGATCGGGACGCACGAGGCGCTGCTCGCGGCCGGAGGTCGCTACGCCGAGCTATTCGAGCTCCAGGCGGCGGGGTATCGGTAGCCCGGCTCTTCACCAAGTTTCCTACGCGGTGCCGCGGCGCGGGCTGTGTATATTCCGGGCCTGCTATCGAGCGCGTTTCAGCCCCGGCCGGGTAGCTCAGGTGGTAGAGCAACGGACTGAAAATCCGTGTGTCGGCGGTTCGAGTCCGTCCCCGGCCACGTCAACGAGAAGCCCCGGATCAGCCGCTGCCGATTCGGGGCTTCTGCTTTATCGGCGTGGGACAGGCCGGGCGAGGTCGCTCGGGTCGGAGAAGGTGACGCTGCCGTATGACGGGAAGCTCCGGCAGGACGACCCCCTGCCGTCCCGTCGTAGGCTCTCTCCTTGACCTCTTCCCTCTTTTCTATCTTCTCTCCGGCTCGCGCCCCGCTTATCTTGCCTCGCGCTTAACAGCGTTAAGCCTACCCTCGCCTCGCCCTTCCCCGCTCTTACCCCACCGACCCCCGATGGAGACCGACCCCTCGCAGCTCGACTTCGCCCAGCTCGGGCCCCTCATGAAGCTCGCCCAGAGCGTGGACCTCGCCGCCGTGACCGAGCTTGCCGAGCGCGTAGACCTCGGCGAGCTGATCAGCCTCGTCTCCCGGATGGACGAGGGCACGCTCGCGGCGATGAAGAAGATGATGGGCAAGCGCAACGGCGAGACCGAGCCTATGCCGATAAACGGCGACTTCTACGACATCCGGTCCGCCCTCAGCGCCGACGAGCGCCGCGCGATGCAGCAGGTCCACGACTTCATGCTCGAGGACATCGAGCCGATCATCAACGACTTCTGGGCGCGGGACGAGACCCCGGTGGAGGTGCTGCGCGAGGGCTTCCGCCGGCTCGACGTGCCCGCGCTCATCTACGGCGAAGACATCCACGACCGCGCCCCGAACGCCACCGTCCTGGAGGGCCTCGCCACGATGGAGATGGCCCGCGTGGACGCCTCGACCGCGACGTTCTTCGGGATGCAGGGCGGCCTCGTGATGCAATCGCTGCTGCGCTGCGGCAGCGCCGAGCAGCAGGCCGAGTGGTTCCCCCGGCTGCGCCGCCTCGACGCGGTCGGCTCCTTTGCCCTGGCCGAGCCGCACGTGAGCAGCGACGCCGCCGCCGGCCTCACCATGACGTGCCGCCGCGAGGGCGACGCGTGGCTCCTGAACGGCCAGAAGAAGTGGGCCGGCAGCGCCACCTTCGCCGACCTCGTGATCGTGTGGGCGCGCGACGAGGCCGACGCCAGCGTCAAGGGCTTCCTCGTCCGTGCGAAGGAGAACCCCGGCTACGCCGCCGAGAAGATCACGGGCAAGACCGCCCTGCGCGCCGTCGAGAACGGCCTCGTCACCCTCGACGGCTGCCGCGTGCCGGAGGCCGACCGGCTGCCGGGCTGCACCTCGTTCCGCGACGTGACCGACGTGCTCCGCCTGGCGCGGGCGGGCGTCACGTGGATCGCCGTCGGGTGCGCGATGGGAGCCTACGAGCGCGCCCTCGCGTATGCCCGCGAGCGGCAGCAGTTCGGCCGCCCCATCGCCTCGTTCCAGCTCGTCCAGGACAAGCTCGTCCGGATGCTCGCCAACGTCACGGCCATGCAGACGATGTGCCTCCGCCTCTCGCGCCTCCAGGACGAGGGCCGGCTGACCGACGCGCAGGCGTCGCTCGCCAAAGTCTTCACCGCCGCGCGCTGCCGCGAGACCGTCGCCCTGGCGCGCGAGCTTCACGGCGGCAACGGCATCCTCCTCGACTACCACATCGCCCGCCACTTCGCCGACGCCGAGGCGATCTACTCCTACGAGGGCACGCACGAGATCAACACGCTCATCGTCGGCCGCGCCATCACCGGCATCGGCGCGTTCGTGTAACCGCACCCGCCACGCTTGTACGGGCGCCCGGCCGTGCGCCCCTACGGAATGCCAACCTCCGACACCCGCTATGGAAACCCTGACGCAGACCCGCACGAACGGAAAGCACGCGCCGCTCGCCGCCCCTCGCCCGTTCCGCACCGCCGCCGTGCTCGGGGCCGGCGTGATGGGGTCGCAGATCGCCGCCCACCTCGCCAACGCCGGCCTCGAGGTGCTGCTGCTCGACGTCGCGCCGGCGTCCATCGGCAAGGAGGGCGCGCCGAACAGCCTCGTCGAGAGCGCCTTCACGGCGGCCACCAAGATGAACCCCGCGCCGTTCTTCACCGACGCCGCCCAGAAGCGCGTCACCCTCGGCAACTTCGACGACGACTTCGACGAGATCGGCGAGGCCGAGTGGGTCATCGAGGTCGTGGTCGAGCGGATGGACGTCAAGCAGCAGGTGATGGCCCGCATCGAGGAGCACGCGAGCGAGCGAGCGGTGATCTCGACCAACACCTCCGGCCTCCCGATTGCCGAAATCGCCGAGGGCCGCTCGGAGGGCTTCAAGCGGCGCTTCCTCGGGACCCACTTCTTCAACCCGCCGCGCTACCTCAAGCTCTTCGAGATGATCCCGACGGCCGACACCGACGAGGCTGTCGTCGAGCGCGTGGCCCACTTCGCGCGCGTCCACCTCGGCAAAGGCGTCGTCATCGCCAAAGACACCCCGAACTTCATCGGCAACCGGATCGGCGTCTACGCGATGATGCAGGCGCTCCGCCAGGCCACCGAAGGCGACTACTCCATCGAGGACATAGACCAGCTCACCGGCACCCTCATCGGGCACCCCAAGAGCGCGACCTTCCGCACCGCTGACGTGGTCGGCCTCGACACGCTCCGCCACGTCGCCCAGAACCTCTACGACGCCGTCCCGGACGACGAGAGCCGCGAGGCGTTCCAGGTCCCGGACGTGCTGAACAAGCTCGTAGAAGGCGGCAACCTCGGCGCGAAAACGAAGGCCGGGTTCTACAAGAAGGAGGGCAAGGTTATCCGCTCGGTCAACATGCGGACGATGGAGTACGAGGACCCGGAAGAGTCCGTCCTCGACCTCTCCGGCTTCAAGGGCGGCACCCTCTCCGCCCGGCTCCCAAAGCTCTACGAAGATGAGGGCCGCGTCGGCGAGTTCTTCCGCACCACCACGCTCGACCTCTTCGGCTACGCCGCCCGCCGCATCCCCGAGATCGCCGACAGCCCGGCCGACCTCGACCGCGCCGTCGCGTGGGGCTTCGGCTGGGAGCTCGGGCCGTTCCAGATGTGGGACGCCCTCGGCGTCGAGCGCGTCCGCGCCGACCTGAAGGCCGCAGGCATCGAGGTCCCGGAGTGGGTGGCCGACGTGCCCGCCGAAGGCTTCTACCGGGAGGACGGCGGCACGCGCGAGGTGTGGATGCCGGAAGAGGGTGCCTACGCCGCCGACCCGCGCCCGGCCGACGAGATCAGCCTCGCCGCGATCAAGAAAGACGAAAGCAAAACCCTCTGGAAGAACAGCGAGGCGGCGCTGCTCGACCTCGGCGACGGGGTGGCGCTCTTCGAGTTCCGAAGCCAGGCCAACGCGCTCGGGCAGGAGGTCATGCAGGGCCTGGCCGATGCCATTGACCAGGTCGAGAACGACCGCGACCTGCGGGGCCTGGTGATCGGCAACGAGGGCACCAACTTCTCCGTCGGTGCCAACCTCGGCGAAATCGCCCTCACCGTGGCGATGGGCCAGATGGACCAGGTCGCCGGCCTCGTCGAGAACTTCCAGAATACCGTCCTCAAGGTCCGCTATGCGACCAAGCCGGTCGTGGTCGCCACCCACCAGCGGGTGCTCGGCGGCGGCTGCGAGATCACGATGGCGTGCCCGCACCCGGTGGCGGCGGCCGAGACCTACATCGGCCTCGTCGAATTGGGCGTCGGCCTGATCCCGGCCGGCGGCGGGACGATGATGATGGCAGCGAAGGCCGCCGAGCTGGCCGCCAACGCGGACCGCCCGAGCGAGATTCAGCCGTTCCTCCGCCAGCACTTCGAGCAGATCGCTATGGCGAAGGTGGCGACCAGCGCCCGGCAGGCGCAGGCGATGCACTTCCTCCCGCCCGACGCGGTGATCGTGATGAACGAGGCGCGGCGGTTCTACGTGGCGAAGCAGGAGGTCCTCCGGCTCTCGAACGAGGGCTACCTCCCGCCGCCGGTGCGGACCCGCATCCCGGTCCTCGGCAAGCCCGGCCGTGCCCAGTTCGAGGTCGCGCTCTACCAGTTCGAGGCCGGGAGCTACATCTCCGCCTACGACCACGTCCTCGCCTCGCGCCTCGCCTACGTGCTCACCGGCGGCGACCTCTCCGGCCCGGCCGAGGTCCACGAGGACTACCTCCTGGAGCTCGAGCGCGAGGTCTTCCTCTCGCTCCTCGGCGAGGAGAAGACGCAGGCCCGCATCCAGAGTATCCTGACGACCAACAAGCCGCTCCGCAACTAGTCGCCGGCCGAGACAATGGTAGGGACACCATGCATGGTGTCCCTACGCCCGCCTCCACCTATCGCCGAAACAGACCTATGCAGATCAACGAAGCCTTTATCGTCTCCAGCGTCCGCACCGCCGTCGGCAAGGCAAACCGCGGCGCGCTCGTCAACGTCCGGCCCGAGACGATGGGCGCGACCGCCGTCCGCGGAGCCATTGAGCGCGCCGGGACGCTCCGCGGCGACCAGGTCGAGGACGTCATCATCGGCTGCGCCTTCCCCGAGGGACCGCAGGGGATGAACATGGCCCGCGTGATCGCCCAGAAGGCCGGCCTCCCGAACGAGGTCGCCGCGGTCACCGTCAACCGCTTCTGCTCCTCCGGTCTCCAGACCATCGCCCAGGCCCACAACGCCGTCGTGCTCGGGCAGAGCGACGTGATCGTCGCCGGCGGGACGGAGTCCATGAGCTCGGTCCCGATGGGCGGGTTCTTCTTCAGCCCCGACTTCGACCTCGTCGAGGCCAACCCCGACGTGTACGCGGCGATGGGGATCACCGCCGAGAACGTCGCCGAGAAGTTCGGCATCAGCCGCGAGGACCAGGACGCCTTCGCGCTCCGCAGCCACCAGCGCGCCGTCGCCGCCATCGACAGCGGCCGGTTCGAGGCCGAGATCGTGCCGCTCGAAGTGAACGAGGTCGTCTACGCAGGCGGCACCGAGACCGAAGAGCGGGCGTTCGTCCACACGGTTGATGAAGGCCCGCGCGCCGAGACGAGCCTGGAGGCGCTCGCCAAGCTCCGGCCGGCGTTCAAGGAGGGCGGGACCGTGACGGCCGGCAACTCGTCGCAGATGAACGACGGGGCCGCCGCCGCCGTCGTGATGAATGGGCGCGCGGTCGAGGAGACCGGGGCCGAGCCGCTCGCCCGGCTCGTCGGGTTCGCCGTCCACGGCGCGCCGCCGGAGATCATGGGCATCGGCCCGATCGAGGCCGTCAAGAAGGTGCTCAAGCAAACGGGACTAACCCTCGAAGACATCGGCCTCGTCGAGCTCAACGAGGCGTTCGCCTCGCAGGCCCTCGCCGTCATCCGCGCGCTCGGTCTCGACGAGGACCGGGTCAACGTCAACGGTGGGGCAATTGCGCTCGGCCACCCGCTCGGCTGCACCGGGGCCAAGCTCACAGCTACGCTGCTCCACGAGATGGCGCGGCGCGGCGAGCGCTACGGCATCGTGACGATGTGCGTCGGCGGCGGGATGGGCGCAGCGGGCATCTTCGAGAACCTGCGGCGCTAGCCGTCGTGACCGATAGTGCCCGGTAGGGGAGCGTCTGTGAAGACGCTCCTTTTTTTGCTTCTCCCGGACCAAACAGGGCACTGCCGCGTACCATGTCTTTCAGATCGCTAAGGCCGGACCCTCGCTCCTCTCTCCCGCGCGTCCGGTCTCACCCATCCCATCAGCTCACCCATCCCATCAGCACTTCAGGAGGAAATTGTGGCGAACATCCCCGTAGAACGCACAGGCGGCACACCGTGGTGGCTTTGGCTGCTCGGCTTGCTCCTTCTCATCGGCCTCATCTGGTTCCTGGCCGAGCTCTTCACCGACGATGATGACGAGGTCGCTGTCGTCGACGATGTCACTGCCGTTGATCCGGTAGACTTCGACTGCCCGGCCATCGGGGCCGACGTAGTCACCTCCCCCGACCAGCTCATGAACGTCGGCGGTGCCGATCTCATGGGGTGCCAGGTAGACCTTCAGAACGTGCGCGTGCTCTCGCTCACCGGAGACAGCTCGTTCGTCGTAGGCACCAGCCCGGACCCTGAGCGCGGCATCCTCGTCGTGCTCCGGAACATGAACGAGTCGGAGTCCCTCCCGGCACCCCCCACGGGCCGCGATGGCGACTACAATATTGACGTAGGGGAAACCCTCAGTATCGACGGCGAGATCATGTCGTTCAGCGGCACCGCTCCGGACTACGCCGAGATGGACACCGCCGACCGCGACCGCATCCTCAGGAGCGGCCTCTACGTCGCGGCCCGCAGTGTTAGCGGCCCGGGTGTCACTACCCAAGACTAGCAGTCAGGCTCAGCAGCCCGCTATCTCCCCCTTTCCCCTTCCAACCAACCCCGAAACAGCAATGTCAAGAGTAACCCTTTCCAACACCGGCTCGTGGGACCTGAAGTTCGACGAACAGGACGTGCGCGGCTTCGACGCGCTCGACGCCGACGGCAACAAGGTCGGCGAAGTCGACAACATGATCGTCAACACGGACGAGATGCGCGTCGACGCCATCGTCCTCGAAGACGGCACCGAGTACCCCGCCAGCGACATCTCCATCGGCGACGGCGTGGTGTACCTCACCACGATGGTGTCCGATGGCATCACCGAGAGCGTCACGGTCTACGACGACTACGGCCACGTCGTCGAGCGCGAGCGCGTCGAGGACCCCGACTTCGACGCCTACGGCGACGACTTCCGCACGCACTACGCGACGGCCTTCGGCGACGACGACTACGACCGCTACGACCCGGCCTACCGCTACGGCTACGAGGCCGCCCACGAGGACACCTACCGCGACCGCCCCTACAGCGACGTGGAGACCGACCTCGAGCGCGACTTCGCCACGCGGTACCCGGACAGCGACTTCAACGACATGCGCCCCGCTGTCCGCTACGGCTACAGCTACGCCCAGCGTGGCCGCGCTCGTGAGTGACGCCCTCGTCATAGACAGCGAGGGCCAGCAGGCCCGCCTCGCTTCGCCGGTCTCCGACGAGGCAGGCCAGGCCGTCCTCGTGCTCGACACGGGCGATTCCCTGTCGGTCCCTGCTGATCTGCTCGATCTCCGCGACGACGGCAGCTACACCCTCGCCGTTGCCTTCAGCGCGCTGCGCGAGGGCACCGAGGTGGTGATGCCGATCATCGAGGAGCGGCTGACGGTCGGCAAGCGGGTCCGCGAGACAGGCCGCGTGCGCCTCCAGAAGCTCGTCGAGACCCGGCAGGAAACCGTAGACGAGCCGCTCCTCCGCGAGGAGGTCGAGGTCGAGCGCGTGCCGGTCGGCGAGTTCGTGGACGGCCCCGTCGCCGTCCGGCACGAAGGCGACGTGCTGATCGTCCCGGTGCTCGAAGAGGTCCTCGTCGTCGAGACGCGCCTCCGGCTCCGCGAGGAGCTTCGCGTGACGAGGCGGCGCACCGAGGTCCACGAGCCGCAAGAGATCACGCTCCGCTCCGAGCGGATCGAGATCGAGCGCCTCGCGCCGGACCCCGCAGCGCCAGCTGGACCCGCTACAGAGCCGGAGACCGGGGAAAGCTCCAGGCTCTGAATACCTCATGTTTCCCCATTGCACCTCCCTACACCTACCCCCTCACAAACGACGAAGGAGAAACACTCATGGCTAAGACCATTGTTGGACTGTACGACGACCGCGCTACGGCGAACAAGGTCGTCAACGACCTCGAAGGCCGCGGCTTCGGCGAGGACCACCTGCGCTACGCCTCGAACGAGAAGGGCACCCGCAGCACCTACGAAGTGGACGCCAAGAAAGGCGCGACGCCCGACGCCCTGACCGGCTACGGCGTCCCCGACGACGAGGCCAACTTCTACGCCGAGGCCGTCCGCCGCGGCGGCTCGCTCGTCATCGCCCGCGTCCACGACCAGGACGCCGAGACCGCCGCCGACATCATGGCGCGCCACAACCCGGTGCCCTTCGGCGAGCGCGACTACGACACCTACGAGACCGACGCCGACGTCTACACCGGCAAGCAGATCGTCGAGGAGCGCGAGCGCTACGCCGACCAGGCGCAGGCCCGCTTCCAGGAAATCCAGGAGCAGCTCAAGATCGGCAAGCGCGAAGTCGTCCGCGGCGGCGTCCGGGTCCACAAGTACGTGGACACCGACGTGGTCGAGGAGACCCTCCGCCTGCGCGAGGAGCACATTGACGTGGACCGCCGGAAGGTGGACCGCGCGCTCTCGCCCGAGGAGGCCGACGCGGCCTTCCGCGAGGACGAGATCGAGCTGACCGAGCGGGCCGAAGAGGCCGTCGTCTCGAAGGAAGCGCGCGTGGTCGGTGAGGTCGCCGTCGGCAAGGAGACCAACTACCGCGAAGAGACCGTCGGCGGCGAGGTCCGCAGCACGCGCGTCGAGGTCGAGGAGACCGGCGGGCGCGGGGCCACGAGCGGCGTCACGTGGGTCGAGGTCGAGCCGGCGCTCCACAAGCACTACGAGAGCTCATACAAGGGCAAGAACGACTACAGCTACTACGAGCCGGCCTACCGCTACGGCTACGAGATGGGCGCGGACAAGCGCTACCGCGACCGCGACTTCAAGACGGCCGAAGCTGACCTCCGCAAGGACTACGTCAAGCGCCACGACGAGGGCATGTGGGAGGAGACGAAGGACGCCGTGCGTGAGGCGTACAACAACGTGCGCCGCGCGTTCTAAACGGGCCTCGGTCCTGCACCAGACGAGGGCGTGCCGGCGGATTCTTCGCCGGCACGCCTTTTTGCGTTACCAGAGAGGAGACGTGCGGCCGGATACTTTTTTCCGACTTGCGCGGATCCAGAAAAAGGTTTACACTGTTAACCCAGAGCCACTGAGACGCTTCGGGGACCCGCGCGGCCGCCCGGAGCGTTTTGCTTCCGCTCGGAGGTTAACACTGTAAACCTGCTCTCCTCGACATGGACTCTCTCGCACTTTTCGCAGGCACACCCTGGGGCTGGGCCGTGCTCGGCATCGCCGTCGTCCTCTTCGCGCTCGGCTTCACCGGGGCACCGCTCTGGCTGTGGGCCGTCGCCGGCCTCGTCGCGCTCGTCGGCTTCGGCGCGCCGCTGTGGCTGACGGCGCTCTTCGTCGTGCTCACGCTCGTCTTCAACGTCCCTGCCGTCCGGCGGGCCGTCCTGACGCGCCCGGTGATGGGGCTGATGGACCGGCTCGGCTTTTTGCCGACCATCTCGCCGACCGAGCAGACCGCCATCGAGGCCGGCACGGTCTGGGTCGAGGGCGAGCTCTTCAGCGGCAAGCCGGACTTCGAGCGGATCATGGCTGAGGTCTATCCCGAGCTGACCCCGGAGGAGCAGGCCTTCCTCGACGGGCCGGCCGAGGAGCTGTGCCGGATGACCGACGAGTGGCGGACGATGCAGGAGCGCGGGCTGTCCGAGGAGGTCTGGGACCTCATCAAGCGCGAGCGTTTCCTCGGCATGATTATCCCGAAGGAGTACGGCGGCCTCGGCTTCCGGGCGAATGCCGTCTCGGCGGTCCTCCAGAAGCTCGATACCCGCAACGTCATTGCAGCGGTTTCCGTCGCTGTTCCGAACTCGCTCGGGCCGGGCGAGTTGCTGATCCACTACGGCACCGACGAGCAGCGGGACTACTACCTCCCACGCCTCGCCGACGGTCGTGATATCCCAGCCTTCGCCCTCACCGAGCCGGGGGCCGGCTCCGACGCCGGGGCGATCTCGTCGCGCGGCGTCGTCTTCCGCGGCGACGACGGCGCGCTCTACGTCCGCCTGAGCTGGCGCAAGCGCTACATCACGCTCGCCGCCGTCTCGACCGTCCTCGGCCTCGCCTTCAAGCTCGACGACCCCGACAACCTCCTCGGCAGGGGCACCGACCTCGGCATCTCCTGCGCCCTCGTCCCGACCGACACCGAGGGCGTCGTCCTCGGGCAGCGGCACGACCCGCTCGGGGTGCCGTTCTACAACTGCCCCACGGAGGGGCACGACGTGGTGCTCCCGCTCGAGTTCACCCTCATCGGCGGGGCGGCCGGGGCCGGGCAGGGGTGGCGGATGCTGATGGAGAGCCTCGCCGCCGGGCGCGGCATCTCGCTGCCGGGCGGTGCCACCGGCAAGGTCAAGCTCGCCGCCCGCGTCGCCGGTGCCCACGCCCGCGTCCGCCAGCAGTTCGGCCTCCCGATTGGCAAGTTCGAGGGGGTCGAGGAGCCCCTCGCCCGGATCGGCGGGGCGGCCTACATGCTCGACGCGGCGCGGCGCTACACCTGCGCCGGGATCATGCACGGGGCCAAGCCCGCCGTCGTCACCGCGATGGCGAAGTACCACTTCACCGAAACCGCCCGCGCCGTCCTCAACGACGCGATGGACGTCCTCGGCGGCAACGGGATCAGCCGGGGGCCGCGTAACCTGATCTCGACGCAGGCCATGGGGGCACCGATCTCGATCACGGTCGAGGGCGCGAACATCCTCACGCGGACCCTCATGATCTTCGGGCAGGGCGCGATCCGCTGCCACCCCTACGCCTACCGCGAGATCGAGGCGCTGATGCACCACGACGTGCGGGCCTTCGACGCCGCGTTCTGGAAGCACATCGGGCACGTCGTCCGCAACGCCTTCCGCGCGCTCGGCCTGAGCGCCACGCGCGGCGTCTTCGCCGGGGCACCCGTCGGCGGGCCGACCCGGCGCTACTGGCAGAAGCTGGCCTGGACGAGCGCGTCCTTCGCCTTCCTCGCCGACCTCGCGATGGGCACCCTCGGCGGCGACCTCAAGCGCAAGGAGAAGCTCACGGGCCGCTTCGCCGACATCTTCTCGTGGATGTACCTCGGCGCGACGGTCCTGCACCGCTTCGAGGTCGAGGGCCGGCGCAAGGAGGACGAGCCGTTCATGCGCTGGGCGATGGACCACGCCTTCGAGCGGATGCAGGACGCCTTCGACGGGCTGTACGCCAACCTCGAGGTGCCCGGCGCGACCTGGTTCTTCCGAGGCCCGGTCGCCGCGTGGAGCCGGACCAACCGCCTCGGCTCGGCCCCGTCCGACCGGCTCGGGCACGCCGTCGCGCAGGCGCTCCAGGTCCCCGGCCCGCAGCGCGAGCGGCTCCTCTCCGGGATGTTCGTCCCGACCGACAGGGAGGAGGCGCTCGGGCGGCTGGAGTGGGCGCTCGGGCTGGCCTACGAGTCGGAGGGCGTGATGAACAAGATCAAGCAGGCGATCCGCCGGAAGGAGCTGCCCCGCAAGGCGGCCCCGGCGGTCGTCGTCGAGCAGGCCGTCGAGAAGGGCATCATCACGCCGGCCGAGGCACAGCTCCTCCAGGACGCCAACGACGCGCGGCAGGACGCCATTCAGGTGGACAGCTTCACGCTCGACGAGTACAAGCAGAGCGCCGTGATGATGGAGCCGGTCCCGATTTCGTCCGACCCGACCCCGTCCGGCGACGGGGCCGCGACCGGGACGGTCTTCGAGAGCACGGGCGGCACGGCCTACGGGGCCGCCACCGCGCCGACGGAGCCGTCGGTCAAGAAGGTCTAGCGGCCGCTCTGGAGCGACGTAGGCGCGGGGGCCTACCAGCCGGCGTGCCCCCGCGCTTTGCGCGTACGCTTTGCGCGTACTTTGCGGCAGCGCTCACCAACCGCTCCGCCGGAGCACGCCGATGGCTTCGAATATTGCCTACGTTCCTCGCTACACCGTCGAGGACATGAAGCACTGGGAGGACCGCTGGGAGCTGATCGGCGGGCTGCCCTACGCGATGAGCCCCGCCCCCAACATCGGCCACCAGCGCGTCAGCGGTCGGATTCACACCCTGCTAGAGGAAGCACTCGAAGACTGCCCGGAGTGCCAGGCCCTCCCGCCCGCCAACTACTACATCGACGAGCAGACGCTCCTCATCCCGGACAACCTCGTGGTCTGCACCGACGAGGAGCTCGTCGGGGTGAACCTCACCGTCACGCCGACGCTCGTCTTCGAGATCCTCTCGCCGTCTACGGCGGCGAAGGACCGCCGGGTGAAGTACGATATCTACGAGGCCGAGGGCGTCCGGCACTGCGTGATCGTGGACCCGGAGACCCAAACCGCCGAGGGCTACGTGCTAAGCGGCAACCGCTACGTCCGGCAGTTCGAGTCGGGCGATGAGACGGTCGCGTTCGACCTCGGCCCGTACGCCTTCGACCTCGACCTCGGCCGCCTGTGGCGGCGCTGAGGCTGTTCATGATTCGTGCCGCGTGATTCCTTCGGTATGCTTCGCGTTCGTGAGATCAGGTGTCGCGGTTGAGGAGAACGCACGAATCACGAATCACGTCCTCAGCGATACCTATCTCCCCTGGCTAAACACATCATGGCCGACATCTACCGGGACGACATCCTGAACGGCGAGCACGTCGTCGTCACCGGCGGGGGGACGGGGCTGGGGCGCGCGATGGCGATGCGAGCCGCTGCGCTCGGGGCCGCCGTCACGGTCTGCGGCCGGCGCGAGGAGCCCCTGGCGAAAACGGTCGGGGACATCCGAGACGCCGGGGGCAAGGCCGAGGGCATCGCGTGCAACGTCCGCGAGGCCGAGAGCGTCGCCGCGTTTTTCGAGGAGGCCGAGGCGCGGCAGGGACCCGTCACCCGGCTCGTCAACAACGCCGCCGCCAACTTCCTCTCGGCCTCGGCCGAGCTCAGCCCGAACGGCTTCGACGCGATTGTCAAGACCAACCTCTACGGCTCGTTCTACTGCACGCAGTGGTGCGGCAAGCGGTGGATCGAGCGCGGGACGCCCGGCGTCGTCCTCTCGATCGCGACGACCTACGCCGAGACCGGCAGCGCGTTCGTCCTCCCGAGCGCCGTCTCGAAGGCCGGCATCGTGGCGATGACGAAGTCGCTCGCGGCCGAGTGGGGGACCTACGGCATCCGGCTCAACTGCATCGCCCCCGGCCCCTTCCCGACCGAGGGCGCGTGGAGCCGCCTCGTCCCCGACGAGGAGATGGCGAACCGGATGAAGCAGCGCGTCCCGCTCGGGCGCTTCGGTGAGCCGGACGAGCTTTCGGACCTCGCCGCGTTCCTCCTCTCCGACGGCTCGTCCTACCTCAGCGGCACCTGCATCGCGCTCGACGGCGGCGAAGTGCTCGCGGCGGGCGGACAGTTCAACGACTTCATCAGGATGCCACGCGAAGGCGTGCTCCAGGTCCTCTCGATGATGCGGGCAGGGTGAGGAGTGTGGGAGTGTGGACGAAATCTGGGAAAGGTACCGAGACGGTCGCAACTCCGCGCCGACCCGTAGGGGCGGCCCCGTGTGGTCGCCCGAGGACTGGCACCACCGTTCTGTGTCCACGCCTCTGTCCGAGGGGTGCTAAAAAAATAGCATGACCTGTTGACACAGGCGACGGCAAGGGCCTATTTTGGAGGTGGTAAAAAATTAGCACGAGGCGCAACTCTCGGTTTCGTCCATCCGTAGCGCCTCCCAACCCACGCTTTCCGCCATGTCCCTCTCCGACCTCAGCCGCCGCGAGCGGCAAATTATGGATGTCGTCTACCGGCGCGGCGCGGCCAGCGCCGCCGAGGTGATGGACGGTCTCGCCGATGCGCCGAGCTACTCGGCCGTCCGCGCCCACCTGCGCATCCTCGAAGAGAAGGGCCACCTCGCGCACACGCAGGACGGGCCGCGCTACGTCTACCACCCGACCGTCGCGCCGGAGAAGGCGCGGCGCTCGGCGCTCCGCCACGTCGTCCGCACCTTCTTCGACGGCTCGGCCGAGCAGGCCGTGGCCGCGCTGCTCGACGGCGACGGGAAGCACCTCTCGGAGGGCGAGCTGGACCGCCTCGCCTCGCTCATCGAAAACGCCAGAACGGAGGGCCGCTAGCATGAACCTCGTCACCCACCTCAGCCCGTCGGATGGGGCTGCGCTACTTCTCGCCGTTGCCCTCAAGGGCACGCTCCTTTTCCTGATAGCCTTCGTCGCCGCCGGCGTGCTGCGCCGGGCGTCGGCGGCGACGCGGCACGCGGTCTTCGCGGCGGCGCTCGCGGCGGCGCTCGTGCTGCCGGCGCTGTTCGCGGTGCTGCCCGGCTGGCAGGTGCCGGTTCTGCCGGGGCGTGCAGCGGCCTCCGCCGTGCCGATTCCTCCCGCCCCGCCCGTCGCTCCGCAGGCTCCGGTCGCACCGCCAACTCCCCGCGCGTGGCTCGTGCCGCCCGCCCCGCCGTCGCCGCCCGCCGGGCTGCGCGCTGAGGCGCGGGTCTACCACGAGAACGCCTTCGTGTGGGAACACCGGACCTTTGCGGACCCTGCCGAGGCTGTCGTCGAGGCTGTGACCGCAGTGCCCGCCTCGCTTCCGGTGCCGCTCCGCGACTGGCGCGTGTGGATGCTGCTGGTGTGGGCAGCGGGGGCCGTCGCGGTGGCTGCGCGGTGGCTGCTGGCGTCCTTCGCGGCGCAGCGGCTCGTGCAGCAGGCCGAGCCGGTCTACGACCTCGAATGGCTGGAGCTGAAGGAGCGTGTCGCCTTCGGCCTCGGCCTCGACCGCCCGGTGCGGCTGCTTCGCAGCGACCGCATCGCCGTGCCCGTCGCGTGCGGCGTGGGCGCGCCCGTCGTCCTCCTGCCCGGCGACGCCGACGCGTGGCCCGAGGACCGGCGCGAGGTCGTCCTCACGCACGAGCTCGCGCACGTCCTGCGCCGCGACTGCCTGACGCAGCTCGTCGCGCAGGCTGCCCTCGCGCTGCACTGGTTCAACCCGCTCGCGTGGCTCGCCTACCGCCGGTTCCTGCTCGAGCGTGAGCACGCCTGCGACGACTACGTGCTCAACCACGGTGCCCGCGCCTCCGACTACGCCGACCACCTCGTCGAGATCGCCCGCCGCTTCCGCCGCGAGCCTCTCGCCCTCGCCGCGACCGCCCCGATGGCCCGGCGCTCGAACCTCGAAGGCCGCATCCGCTCGATCCTCGACGCCGGGCAGAACCGGCAGGCGGCGAGCCGGTGGGCGCTCGCGGCCCTCGGTGTGCTCGCCCTCGCCGTCGTGCTCCCGCTCGCGGCGTTCCAGCCGGTCGGGGGCGGCGCAGACGAGCCGGTGCCGGGCATCGCCCCGGCGGAGCCGCTGCCCGTCTCGCCGCCCGAGCTCGGGGCGTTGGCTCTGTCGGACGACACGTTTAGATGGGAAGGCCGCGTCGCGGCGGGCGGCTTCGTCGAGGTCTACGGGATCAACGGCTCGGTCCGCGCCGCCACCGGCTCCGGCGACCGCGTCCGGGTCGAGGCCGAGAAGACGTCCGACCGGGGCGGCGAGGACGAGGTCGAGATCATCGTCAACGAGCTTGCCAACGGTGTCGTCGTCTGCGCGGTCTATCCGGGGCAGCGTGGCGGCTGCCGGCCCGGACAGGGCGCGCAGGGCAACGTCCGCGACAACGACGTGAGCGTGCGCTTCGAGATTACGCTGCCCGAGACGGTCCGGTTCGTCGCCCACACCGTCAACGGCAGCGTCAAGACCGAGCCGCTCGGCGGCGACGTGGAGGCGCAGACCGTCAACGGGAGCATCGAGACCGCCTCGCGGCGCGGCGACGTGACGGCCAAGACGGTCAACGGCTCGGTCCGCGCCGAGGCCGCCGGGGTCGTCCGCGCTGAGACCGTCAACGGCAGCATCACCGCCCGCCTCGGCCGCACCGACTGGGACGGCACGCTCGACCTCTCGACCACCAACGGCAGCATCACCCTCACGCTGCCCAGCGACCTCAACGCGACGGTCCACGCCGAGGCTGGCACCGGCAGCATCACGTCCGACTTCCCGCTCACGGTCCGCCGGGACGGGTACACGGGGGCCTCGGCGGAGGGGCGGATCGGCTCCGGCGGCCGGCGGCTGAACGCGACCGTCCTCAACGGCAGCATCAAGCTCCGCCGTGCCGGGACGGGCATCGGCGCGGTCCAAACGCGGGACCGCCAGCGCCGGGTCGCCGAGCAGGCGCGCCTCACCGAGGAGCAGATGCGCCGGATCGAGGAGCAGACGTGGCAGGCCCACGAGCAGAACCTCGACCTCGTTGGGCAGGCCCTCGCCGGGATCGGCCCCATCATGGAGCAGGCAATGGCAGAGGCCGGGCGCGCGATGGCCGCCATAGACTTCGAGGGCGAGGTCGCCTCAGCGCTCACCGAGGTAGACTGGCATGAGGTGCAGCACGACGTCGAGGACGCGCTGCGCGAGGCCGAGGCGGAGCGCGCGTGGAGCTACGAGCACGGCGAGGACTGGGAAGAGCAGCGGGAGGAAAGCTGGGATGCCGCCGAGGACGACATTGCCGACGCCCTTAACGGTATCCGCAGCGAGCTGGCCGACATCGAGGACGGCTTGGCCGAGGCTGATGCCAACGAGGTCCCCGCGCTCCGCATCGTAGAGCGCGCCCTCCGCGAGGCCGAGCGCGGGCTGGAGCAGGCGCTCCGCGACGCCCGCCGTCGTCACGGGCGTTGCGCTGACGAGGACTGCTCGGACGACCGATAGCCCCGCCGGGCAACGCTGCTACCGCCTGCGCTTTTTGAAACAGGAGAGGTCTCCCTGGGTGAGCTACGCCCGGCGATCCTCCGCATCCGACCGAACCCATGCCCGCCTTCCTCTCGATCCTCGCCGCGCTCTTGCTGACCGCCGCCGCGCCGCCGGACGGAGAGCAGCCTACACTCCGCGCCGTCCGCGTCGCAGCCGCCGCGCCGCCGACGCTCGACGGCCGCCTCGACGAGGCCGCGTGGGCCGGAGCGGAAGCGGCGAGTGGGTTCACCCAGCTTCGCCCGGATGCCGGAGAGCCGGCCTCGCAGCGCACCGAGGTGCTCGTGCTCTACGACGACGACGCGCTCTGGGTCGGCTTCCGCTGCCACGACACCGAGCCGGAGGCGATCATCGCCCGCCTCGTCCGCCGCGACGAGTGGACGGAGAGCGACAAGGTCCTCGTCGCGCTCGACTCCTACGGCGACGGGCGGACGGCCTTCAGCTTCGGCGTCAACGCCGCCGGGGTCAAGTACGACCTCCTCACCTACAACGACACGGACGAGGACTTCAGCTGGGACGCCGTGTGGGACGCTGCCGTCGCGCGCACCGCCGACGGTTGGAGCGCCGAGTTCCGCCTCCCGCTCTCCCAGCTTCCTTCAAGGAGCTGCGTGCCCCCGGCACCTACGCCTTCACCATCTACGGCCGAGACTGAGGGAGCATCGAACTGGGGCACCTCGAAGAGGTAGACGACGAGGACATTTTCGTTGTGGACCCGGAAGGCGACACGTTTCGGGTTCAGCCCGGCGACGGCGGCGAGATGTTTTCGTTCGGCAGGCCGGACTTCAATTTCCGCGCGCTCCGTGGCAGCGCCGTCGTCCGCTGGGAGTACCGCCCCGGCTCGGCGCTCTTCTTCGTCTGGCAGCAGCAGCGCGACGGCTTCGCCGACGTGGGCGACTTCGACCTCGGGCGGGACGTCGGGGCCATCTTCCGGGAGGACGTGCAGAACATCTTCCTCGTCAAGGCGACCTACGGGCTGGGACTGTAGGGGATGTCGAGTTGCGAATGACGAATGTAGAGTGGAGGGGATGGAAAAAAGACCACCAAGTCAACGGGACCGGCGCGTAGAGCGCCCGTAGGGGCGAAGCATGCTTCGCCCGAAGACGTGCACCGCCGTCTCACCCGACCTCAGCTCTGGCAGTATATTTGCGAAGGTCCGGTGAAGCCATCACCAGTCTCTGCGCGCCCATGCCTGCCCTCGGTCTCGACCTGTTTACCGCCGCCCACGACGAAGAATCCACCCGCTACCGGGTGCTCCACGGTCTCCAGACCGTGCGCCGCGCCTTCGGCGAGAACGAGGTCTATCCCCACCTCGCCGACCTGATCCACCTCCACGAGGCGATGCAGGAGATCGGGCACCGCGCCGACGCGCTCCGCGGGCGCGGCACCGTCACGGGCATTGATCTGGACGAGGGCACACTGCGCTACGACGAGTCCGAGGAGCCGGCGTTGCTGTTCGAGACCCTCGTCGAGTGGGCGTTCCCGCTCGTCAAGGAGGTCATTGACGAGGGCCGGGCGATCTTCGATTTCGTGGACGAGCACACGGCCGTCGAGGCGGTCGGGATCGTGCCGTCGTACCAGGACGAGGGCTACCTGCTCGTGCCCGACGGCGGCGTGCTCCGCATCCTCCGCTACGCCGTCTCGATCTTCACCCGCCACGACGAGCGCTTCCGCAGTCTCCGCACCGCCGCGCTCGGCGAGGCCCCAGCCGACGCCTCGCCCCACGACCTCAAGCAGCAGCTCATCGCGCGGCACCCCGACCTCCCCACGCCGGCCACCTACCGCCTGGCGACCGACCTCGACTTCCCGGTCGAGGCAACGATCCTACCTGTGGCGAAGCGCAAGCTGCTCCAGTACCTCGCCATCGGCGGCGCACCGGGAGCGTGCTGAGTGTGGGAGTGTGGGAGTAAAGAAAACCGAACAAGGTACCGAGGCCGTCGCGCTCCGCGCCCGTAGAGGCGTGATTCATCACGCCCAGGTCTACTGCCCGACCCCGACCGTGTCCGTAGGGGCGACCCCTTGTGGTCGCCCGAGGGCTGGCACCCCCGTCTCACCGCCCACCGAACCTGTCCGCAGCGTCGAGGCCGGCTTCGAGCGCGTCGCCGACGGAGATGCCGCGCCGAGTGGTCCCGGCGAAGTGGAGACCAGGGTTCCGCGCTTCGAGGCCGTCGAGGGCGGCGAGCACGCGGCCGTAGCCCACGTCGTACTGCGGGATCGCCCGGTCCCACTGCGCCCGGTGGACGAAGCTCGGCGCAGCCCGAACGCCGAGGAGCGCGCGGAGGTCGCCGAGCGCGAGCGCCACGAGGTCCTCGGTCGGGAGCGCGGCGTCGGCCGGACGGCGGGTGCCGCCGAGGAAGCAGGTCAGCAGGACGTGGCCGGCGGGGGCGTGGCCGGGGAAGAGGCTCGAAGAGAAGAGTGCCCCGAGCAGCCGGAACGGCTCGCGCGCCGGGACGAGTACCCCGAACCCGCCGAGCGGATGCGCGACCTCGGCGCGGCGGAAGCCGAGCGCGAGCACCGACACCGGAGGGTAGGCGACCGGCGGCGCGGCGAGGTCGCCCTCGATCTCGGGCAGACGGTGCAGCGGCGCGGCGAAGACGACCCCGTCGAACCGCTCGTCCCGCAGCGATCCGGCGAGGCGCGCGGTGACGGTCCAGCCCTCGCCCGAGCGCCGGAGGCCGGTGACGGGCGTGTGCAGCCGCACCGCATCGCCGAGCCGGTGGGCGAGCGTGTCCGGGAGCGCCTGCATCCCGTCTCGGAACGAGAACGGGCGGGGCGATGGCCTCGGCTCCGGTGGGCGATTTCGCATCCGGTGGAGCAGGCCGCGCGCCAGCGAGCCGTGCGCGCGCTCCAGCGCGTGCAGCACGGGGAAGGCAAAGCGCGCTGAGAGCCGCTCCGGGTCGCCCGCCCACACGCCCGCCACGAACGGGTTGACGGCCCAGTCGAGGACCTCCGGCCCGAGCCGGCGGCGGACGAAACCGGCCAGCGACTCGTCGTCAAGCTCGGCAGGCCGGACGAACGGCTCGGCTAGGAGCCGGAGCTTGGCACGCGCCGAGAGCAGCGGCGTCGTCACGAGGCCGAGCGGCGAGGCCGGGACCGGGACGAGCGCGCCGCCGCGGACGACGTAGCGGTGTCTCGCCGCCTCGCTTGCCCAAATGCGTTCGCCGGTCAGGCCCAGTGCCTCGATCACCTCTTCCACGACGTGAGACCGGGCGACGAGCGTGTTCGGCCCCTCGTCTACGAGAAACCCGTCGCGCCGGACGGAGCGGATGACCCCGCCGGTGCGGGCGCTCGCCTCGAAGAGCGCGACCTCGGTGCCGCGCGCGCGCAGCCGCCACGCCGCCGCCAGCCCGCTGATCCCGCCGCCGACGACAGCGACGCGGGAGTCGGGACGGGGAGAGGAGGGAGGAGCCACGGGACAACGCGGAAGCCGGACCAAGGATCAAGTCTACGCCCCGTCCACGACGAAAACGGGACGTGCTTCAAGACCGGGACGCGCTTCGCTCCCTCCGCCCCCGACCATGCGGACGGGGAGGGCATGTTTCAGCGGATGTGGCAGGTCTACTTCCACGCGGTCACGATCCCGGAAAGGGCAAATCCACGTCTCCCCCTCCGGCACGTCCCGCGCCGCTACTGGCCCACGCTCACCGAGAAGCGAGATTCCGTCCTTACTGACCGGCACATGGGCATAGGATGAGCAACGGCAGGGCGGGTAGACACGAAAAAAAGTTGCGTGGCGACGCCTCCCACGCGTATCATTACGATCCTACTGCCCCTCTGCGCTCACGCGTTCCCCTGTGCCATGCAAGGCAAGTGCGGAAGCCGAACAGGGACGACGGGGCATCCGCCATACCCTCTCACACAACGCAACCCGCTATGAAAACCTTTCGCTACTTCTTCCTAGCACTCTTCGTGCTCGGCCCCACCTCCGCCTTTGCGCAAGTCGGGGTGGCGGACAGCCTCATCGTCGAGATCGATGGCCTCCCCGATCCTATCCCGGCCTATGGTGCGGTCTTCACGCCCCTCCCGGCTGAGGGCAATACCTTCGGCCCGTTCCAGATCGTGGCTGCCGAGACCGCCGACCTCGACGGCGACGGCAACTCGTTCACGGCCTGCGATGCAGACGGTCCGATCACCAACGCGGGCGACGTCGCCGGTAACATCGTGCTCATCTCGCGTGGTGTCTGCCGCTTCGACGAGAAGGTCCCGAACGCCTTCGACGCCGGTGCCATCGGCGTCATCATCCAGAACAACGACGAAGCGG
>JBBSMV010000007.1:0-24870 GCA_038232975.1 Rhodothermales bacterium | reverse complement strand
CTCTCGCAAGGCGCGCGAGAAGCCAGATGCCGGTGCATCGGGCGACGAGTGCCACGCAGCGAGGGCGGAATCTGGCCCGTGAGAGCCGATCTGGGTGAATGTCCACACGCCCTAGCTGAGCAGGTCGCGGTAGACCTGCTGAAAGCGCGCTTTGGACTGCTCGGGGCGGAAGGTCTCGAAGACGCGCGGCGCGTTCGCCTGCCAGCGCGGGTTATATGGCGCACGGCAACTTGCCCTTGACAAGTATCCCAAAATAGGATATACTGTGGCAACCAAACCCCGTCCCGATGGAAGTCCGTGAGCAAATCGCCCTATTCGGGCAGGAGCAGGAACCAGCGCCCCGAGCCAAAGCTCAGGACGCCTCGGAGAACGGCAAGCGGGTCCAGGGAGGCGTCACCACCTCCGACCTCACCGTTTCGGCTTACGTCGCCGGGAACGCTGACGTGTTTCCCCTCATCCTGAACCTCCACGTACAGCCGGAGGCGAAGATCGCGGATGTGACGTGGGGAAAGGGCGTTTTTTGGCGGAACGTACCTCGTGGCAAGTACGACCTCCATGCGTCGGACATTGCAGATGGCATCGACTGTCGGGACCTTCCGTATGAGGATGACTCGTTCGACTGCGTTGTGCTGGACCCTCCTTATATGGAGGGGTTCTACCGCCGAAAGGGAGGGCAGAAAGCAGGGTCAGGCACCCACAGTTCCTTCCGGGATGCGTACTCGAACGGCGACGAACGGAACGAGGATCGGAAGAACACCGGAGCCGCCAAATACCACGGTGCCGTGACGGACATGTATTTCCGGGCGGCCGCGGAAGCGTGGCGGGTGCTACGCAACAAAGGTATTCTGATCGTGAAATGCCAAGACGAGGTGAGCGCCAACAAGCAGTGGCTTACGCACGTCGAGATCATCAACGAGTTGGAGCGGATGGGGTACTACACAAAGGACCTGTTCGTGATCGTCCGCCCGAACAAGCCAGGCGTGAGCCGCATCAAGAGGCAGGTCCACGCTCGGAAGAACCACTCGTACTTCCTAGTCTTCGTCAAGAAGGTCCGTAAGCGGCGGTAGCGTCCCGATGCCTCGTCTCTCATCCTGCTCCGTAATCACGGGGGCAGCTTGCTGAACGGCGATGGGATCGGAGCCTTCCCCGTTCGCAACCATTTGGTCAAGTAACCTCAGCAGGTCGTCGGTAAACGGTGGAGCGGGAGGCCACGTCACCTCAACGAGACTCTTCAGCAGCTCCTGCTGTTGGGTCGGCGTGTAGCGCCGGTACGTGCTCGTAGGAAGGTCGTCGTTTCGACAGAACACGAACCGCCACTCGTCCTCGAAGGCGTAACAGTTGACCGCGAGGACGTCGAACTCGCCTTTGAGCAAGAGCGTGGTCTGCAACTCGGTCCCATCTTCGAACGTGACGGTTCGCCGGTCGCTCGCATCTACCTGCGCCTTCCCGGTCCAGCCGCCGCGATCATCGTCTCGCGCAATCATCGCGGTCTGGAGCGACTTCGATTCGATGTCGAAGGCTCGGCCTTTGTAGACGATGTAGAGGTCACCCTTCTTCTTCCGGTCATGGTCGCCGAACTTCGTGAAGTACGTTACGTCGTCGAAGGCCGCGATCCGCTCTTTAAGCTTCAATTCAGCGACGTAGCCGAAGACCATCCCTTTGAGGCTGGGATTCTCCTCCATGACGAGGGTGAGTTCTGCGGCTGTGATGTCCCACTTGTCAAGAATCGTTCGGGGAACGGCCATTCGGTTCGGCTATCTGGCGGATGATGGCGCAGGGGTCCGCACCGAGGGCGTGGGTGATTTGGAGAAACTCGATGAGGTCCAATCGCCGCTCTCCCCTCTCATACTTCGACACGAAGGACTGCGGCTTACCAAGTCGCTCGGCCAATTCCTTCTGCGTCAGGTCGCGCTGTTGCCGGTGGTCGGCAAGCAGTTCGCAGAAGCGGGCATACTGCGCTGTGAAGACGGATGAGGGCAAGGCCGGGTCTGTTTGGCTTGCCAATGATATAACCTGTATCAGGATATACCATATTGGGTTATTCCCTGTCCACGCCCTCGGAATGCTTCACTGTCTCGCGCGCCATATAACCTCTAGCTGAGCAGGTCGCGGTAGACCTGCTGGAAGCGCGCTTTGGACTGCTCGGGGGCGAAGGTCTCGAAGACGCGAGGCGCGTTCGCCTGCCAGCGCCGCCGCGCCTCGGCGTCGCTCAGTGCCCGGCGCAGCGCGGCGGCGAGGCCGTCCCGGTCGTAAGGGTCCACGACGAGGCCCACGTCGAAGCCTTCCACCACGCGGCGCATCTCGGGGATGTCGGTCACGACGACCGGCAGCCCGGCCATGAGGTACTCGAAGAGCTTATTCGGGAGCGCCAGCCGGATGCTGAGCGTGAGCGGCTCGGGGACGTGGACGCCGAGGTCGGCCGAGGCGGTGAGCCGGAGGAGGTCGCCCGGCGGGGTGTGCGGGAGGAAATGGGCGCGGCCGGGACGGGCACGGGCGGCCTGGTCTACGAGAAGGTGCTTCGTCGGCCCGTCGCCGATGATGACGAGCGCGGCCCCCGGCACGTCGCGCATCGCGGCGATCAGGCGCATCAGCCCGCGCCCGTCGCGGACGAGGCCCTGGTAGAGCACGATCCGCTGGTCGGCGGGAATCCCGAGAACCTCGCGGAGCGCGTCGGTGCGCGGCACCGTCTGCCGCTCGGGGACGTTGTGGGTGACGACGGGGCGCTCGATCCCGTAGGTCGCCGCCATCCGGTCGGCGATGCTGTCGTTGACGGTGAGGACGGCGTCGGCGCGCCCCAGCCAGCGGCGCTCGATGGCGGTCCAGGTCCAGCGCGCCCACGGCTTCCCAGCGGTGGCATCAACGTGCGGATAGAGCTCGCGGGCATCGAGGACGAGCCTCGCCCTGTGGCGGCGGGCAGCGGCGGCGAGGGCGGGGAGGACGTAGAGGTCGCTGGCGTGGTAGACGGAGGCGGACGGGGCGAGCAGGCTCTCGCCCAGAAACAGCCGGTGGGCCTGCCAGAAGAACAGCGGCCCGCGCCCGCTCGGCCGGTCGAGAACGTGCAGCCGGACCCCCTCAGCGATCTCGCCCGGCACCGGCGGCGGCCCGAACGTCAGCACTTCGACCTCGACGCCCAATTCGGCGAGCGCCCGGAGCTGCCGCAGCGCCCGCGACGACGCCCGCACGTCGCCGACGAGGGCGAACACGACGCGGGGCGGGAGGGAGGAGGGGAGGGAGGGAATGGAGGGAAGAGGGAGAAGGGAGGGAGGGGAAGAATACGGCGGCGGTGGGGTCCAGACCTCCTCCGCTCTTCCTTTCCTCCGCTCTTCCACTCCAAACGGCGTGAAACAATTGGCCGCCGTGCCGGGTCCTTGCAGGAGGCGAGCGGGGCCGGGCGCGAGGCGCTCCGATCCGCCTGTTTTCTATCTTCTGCCACCACATGGACAAGCGCAGCCTCATCATCGGCCTCGGGGTGCTCCTCGTGGGCGTCGCCCTCGGGGCGCTCGTCGTCTCGGTCCTGCGGCCGGACGCGCCCGCGCCGCAGCAAACGGCGAGTGCCCTTCCCGCGCCCCGACCGCCGGTCGCCGAGCCGGTGCGGATCGGCGATGAGGACCCACCGCCGCCGGAGGCCCTGCCGGAGCTGACCTCGCTCAACCGGCTCTTCAAGGGCGTCGCGCGGCGCGTCACGCCGACCGTCGTCTTCATTGAGGTCGAGACGCCGGCCGATGTGCGCGCGGGGCAGGACGACCCGGACTTCGACGAGTGGCACCCGTTCTACCAGCCCCGGCGCTACCGCCGGAGCGCCGGCAGCGGCGTCATCATCTCGCCGCGCGGCTACGTCATCACGAACGCCCACGTCATTGACGGGGCCTCGCGCATCCGCGTCCTCCTCGGCGACAAGCGCGAGTTCGAAGCCGAGGTCGTCGGCACCGACCCGACGACGGACCTCGCGGTGATCCTGATGCTCGACGCCGACGGAGGAACCGGCGACGAGGCCCTGCCCGTCGTGGCGCTCGGCGACTCGGACGCGCTCGAGGTCGGCGAGTGGGTCCTCGCCGTCGGCAACCCGTTCCGCCTCACCTCGACCGTCACGTCGGGCATCGTGAGCGCACTCGGGCGGCAGGTGGACATCATCGAGAACGACTTCCGCATCGAGGACTTCATCCAGACCGACGCCGCCATCAACCCCGGCAACTCGGGCGGCGCGCTCGTCAACCTCCGCGGCGAGCTCGTCGGCATCGCCACCGCGATCGCCACCGAGAGCGGGTCCTACGAGGGCTACGGCTTCGCCGTCCCGGTCAACCTCGTCACGCGCGTCGCCACCGACCTGATCGCCTTCGGCGAGGTGCAGCGCGGCTACCTCGGCGTCGAGATCCGCGCCGTCACCGCCGCCGACGCCGACCGCCTCGGGCTGAGCCGCGTGGCCGGCGTCCTCGTCTCGAACGTGGCCGGCGGCGGGGCCGCCGAGCAGGCCGGAGTCCGCTCGGGCGACGTGCTTCTCGCCATCAACGGGCAGGAGATAGATGCGCCGAACCAGTTCCAGAGCGCCATCGCCCTCCAGCGACCCGACGATGCCGTCCGCCTGAGCGTCTGGCGCGGCGGCTCCCGGCGCGACCTCGACGCCCGCCTCATCGGGCGAGGCAACGATGCGCTCCAGAGCTGGATCGCCGAGATCGGCGGGCGGGACCAGCTCCTCCCAGAGACCGAGCCGCTCCCGCCCGAGCCGCTGCCCGACGATCTGAACCTCTACGAGCTCGACGCCTGGGGCGTGGGCCTGCGCGACCTCACCGAGACCGAGCGCGGCCTGTTCGGGCTCGAGGGCGGGGCCTACGTCGCCTTCGTCCGGCAGGGCAGCGTCGCCTCAGCCGACGGTCTCCCCGTCGGGGTCGTCCTCACCGACATCGAGGGCCAGGCCATTGCCTCGGCCGAGGACGCCTCGGCGGTGCTCGACGCGGTGGCCGACGCCGGGGGCACGGCGCTCGTCCGCGTCCGCCGCGCCAGCGGGCTCACGGCCTACTACGACCTCGAATCGCCAGCCTACGCTGAGAGGTAAGAGGTTCGGGGTGGTGGACTTGAGGTGCAGACTCCCGACTCGTGACCCCCGATTCATGCTCCGCTACCTTACGGCCGGCGAGTCGCACGGCGAGGCCCTCGTCGGGATCATCGAGGGCATGCCGGCCGGGGTGCCGCTCGCGGCGGCGGACATTGACCGGCACCTCGCCCGCCGCTGGCTCGGGTTCGGGCGTGGCGGGCGCTCGAAGCTCGAACGCGACCGCGTCCACATCTACTCCGGCGTCCGCTTCGGCCGCACGCTCGGCAGCCCCATCGCGCTCCGGCTCGGCAACGCGGCCCACGAGCGAGACCGCGCCGGCTGGCCCGAGACGATGGCGGTCGGGGGCACCGGTGAGGGGATCGAAAAGGTCACGCTCCCGCGGCCCGGCCACGCCGACCTCGTGGGCGTGCAGAAGTACCGCTTCGACGACGTCCGCCCGGTCATCGAGCGGGCGAGCGCGCGCGAGACGGCGATGCGGGTCGCCTGCTGCACCGTCGCCCGGCAGCTTCTCCAGCAACTCGGGATCGAGGTCGGCAGCCACGTCGTCCGCATCGGGGCCGTCGGCTACGGCGTGCCCGAAGACTGGCGCGAGCAGGTGGAGGAGCTGACGGACGAGGGCGGGGCCACAGCGCTCTACGAAGCCGCCGACCGGAGCGCCGTGCGGATGCTCGACCCCGACCTGTCGGCGCGGTGCATCGAGCACATCAAGACTGCGAAGAAGGCCGGCGACTCGCTCGGCGGGGTCTACGAGGTCGTCGCCACCGGCGTCCCGCCCGGCCTCGGCTCCTACGTCCACTGGGACCGGCGGCTCGACGGCCTGCTCGGCCAGGCCATCCTCTCGGTCCAGGGCCAGAAAGCCGTCGAGATCGGCGATGGGTTTGCAGGCGGCACCCGCCCCGGCTCCGGGTTCCACGACCCCATCACGCGCGAGGACGGAGCGTACCGCCGCGCCTCGAACCACGCGGGCGGGATCGAGGGCGGCGTGACCACCGGGATGCCCGTCGTCGTGCGCGGCACGATGAAGCCGATCCCGACGCTCATCCGGCCGCTCCCGAGCGTGGACCTCGCCAGCGGCGAGGCGCAGCCGACGCGCTACGAGCGCTCCGACGTCACGAGCGTCCCGGCCGCGAGCACCGTCGCCGAGGCGACCGTCGCCTTCGTGCTCGCCAACGCCGTGCTCGAAAAGTTCGGCGGCGACTCGCTCGACGAGCTGCGCGAGCGGTTTCCAGCGTAGGGCACTCGTCGTGCCGAGGCATTTTTCGCTGGGGGTCGGAACGCTGCACCGCGCTGTCGGTACGCAGGTTTCATGACTTTCACTTTTAACTGAAAGAAACGTATGAGCTGGCTGGCCCGCCTCGCCCGGCGCTCCGACGCCCGGCTGAACACGCACAGCGCGCCCGTCCCGCCCCGTCCCGACGCGCCCCACGTCGTCGTGGTCGGGGCCGGGTTCGGCGGGCTGGCGGCGGCAGTGCGGCTGCTCGTGCGCGGCTACCGGGTCACGGTCGTGGACCGGCTCGATCAGCCGGGCGGTCGGGCGCGCGTCTTTCAGGAAGAAACCGACGCCGGCACCTACACCTTCGACGCCGGGCCGACGCTCATCACCGCGCCGTTCCTCTTCGACGAGCTGTGGCGGCTGGCCGGGCGGCGGATGGAGGACGACGTGACGCTCGTCCCGGTCGCGCCGTTCTACCGCATCCGCTTCGACGACGGCCAGACGTTCGACTACACCGGCGACCCCGAGGCGATGCGCCGCGAGATCGCCCGCTTCAGCCCCGGCGACGTGGCGGGCTACGAGCGCTTCCTCCGAAAGAGCGAGGCCATCTTCGAGGTCGGCTTCGAGGAGCTGGGCCACGTCCCGTTCTCGCGGGCGGCCGACATGGCCCGGATCGTCCCGGCGATGGCGGCGCTCGGGAGCCACCGGACGGTCTACGGCCTCGTCTCGAAGTACATCAAAGACGAGCGCCTGCGGCAGGTCTTCTCGTTCCACCCACTCCTCGTCGGCGGCAACCCGTTCTCGACGACGAGCATCTACGCGCTCATCGCGTTCCTCGAGCGAAAGTGGGGCGTGTGGTATGCAATGGGGGGAACGGGCGCACTCGTCCGCAGCCTCGCCGGCCTGGTGGAGGACCTCGGCGGGACGTTCCGGTTCGGGGAGACCGTCGAAGAGATCACGGTTGAGGCTGGGCGGGCCACCGGCGTCCGGCTCGCGGGCGGCGAGCGCATCGCGGCCGACCTCGTGGTCTCGAACGCCGACGCGGCGTGGACCTACCGCCACCTCCTCCGCCCGGAGCACCGTCCGACGTGGAGCAATGCCCGCCTCGACCGTGCCCGCCTCTCGATGAGCCTCTTCGTCTGGTACTTCGGCACCGACAGGCAGTACGACGACGTGGCGCACCACACGATCCTCCTCGGCCCCCGCTACCGGGAGCTGCTCGACGACATCTTCCACCACTACCGCCTGGCCGACGACTTCTCGCTCTACCTCCACCGCCCGACCGCCACCGACCCGGCGATGGCACCACCCGGCCACGACGCCTTCTACGTCCTGTCGCCCGTCCCCCACCTCGCGAGCGGCACCGACTGGCAGGCCGAGGCTGAGCGCTACCGACAGGCTGTAGAAGAATCCCTCACTGCGACCGTGCTGCCGGACCTCGGAGAACATCTCACGGTCTCGCGCACGCTCACGCCGCAGGGCTTCCGCGACGACTACCTCTCGGTCAAGGGCGCGGCGTTCTCGCTCGAGCCGGTGCTCCGGCAGAGTGCTTACTTCCGGCCGCACAACGCGAGCGAGGACGTGGAAGGTCTCTACCTCGTCGGTGCCGGGACGCACCCCGGCGCGGGGATGCCCGGCGTGCTCTCGTCGGCGCGCGTGCTCGACACCGTGGTGCCCGACCCGGAGGCGCTCGCCCGCCCACTTCAGCTCGTTTGAACGCACCCCCGCCATGTCCGATCACCACCACATCGTCCGCATCGACATCGAACCGTCTGAGGACGGCACGCGGCGCAGCTCCACGCACGGCTGGCAGGTCCGCGTCAGCCACAACGGCGAGCGGAAGACCAAGTTCTTCGCCGACCGGAAGTACGGCGGCCGCGAGGCGGCCCTCGCGCTCGCCGTCGAGCGCCGCGACGAGCTGCTGGCCGAGCGGCCGGCGGCGAGCGGGTCCGTGGAGCGCAGGGCGCAGAAGCGGAGCACCTCCGGCGTGGCCGGCGTCCGCCTCGCCTTCAAGGGCGGCACGCCCTACATCGAAGCCAACTGGGTGGGCGAAGAGGGCCGCTCGGTGACCTCGTACTCGGTCGAGCGGTGGGGCCTGCGCAAGGCGGTGTGGCGGGCGTGCCGGAGCCGCGCCGCCGGCCTCGGGGTCCGGGCCCCGGAGCGGGTGCAGGCGATGTTCGACACGGCCTATCCGACCCTGCAACACAGCCTCGACGCGGCCCTCGCCGAGCGTGACGGTGAGGAGCCGTAGGCGCGAGAAAAACTCTCGGACCGTGCCCAGAAAGCGTGTCCGAGCGTTCGCCCAAAGCGTCTTCGGTTGGCAGCGCTCAGTTTCCGGCGTCTCCGTGACGAGTCCCTGCACGTAGTTAGCGAACACCAGGCAGCCCTAGAGCTCCGCCTGCTCTGCGTCGCCGCTGTCGTCCTGTCCGAGTACGTGTTTGGCCGTAGTGGGATGCCCGACGATGAGCAGTTTGAGGCCGTCGGGACCTTCACGCTGGTATCTTAGGCCGAGCCAGGGACCGAGGATGCCCGAGCCAGATATGAGGCGAGACCGTGCGGCGTTGTGTCGGCCGGCTCAAAGAGCTTGTGCTGTGAAGGAGCTTGTACTGTGTCGGATGGGGTACGTTGTTTCGTCGTCGGGTCAGGGTGGAGACTAAGCCACCAGACCGTATCTGTGTCAGCCTCTTGATCAAGCCCTCACGGCGAAAACCTCCCTGCTTTTCGTTTCAGGCTATGGACGATCTCATCCGCGACTACCTCCCGCAGGCCCCGCAGCACGGGCTCTACCGCGCCCCGACGATCCCCGCCGATAAGCTCGCCGCGGCGATCCGGGACTACGCGCCCGAGACCGACCCGCGCACCGTGCTCGCGCTCTACGATGCCACCCGGCTCGGCTCGGCGAAGGACGGCGCGCTCTTCCTCGCCGACCGGCTCGTCTACCAGAACAACGATCTCACGCCGGCGCAGACGATCCGCTACGAGGACATCGTCCGGGTCTCGGAGAAGCGCGCCTTCCTCGGCGGGCGCAAGGTTGAGTTGGACGTGAACCAGGGCCGGGCCACGACGACGCACGCGCTCGACTTCTCCGGCCGCGCCGACGCCGCCGAGTTCGTCGCCCGGTTCCTCAACGAGGCCATGCTCGCCTCGGCCCGCGCCGATGCCAGAGCAGAGTTCCCAGACGAAAAGCGACCGGCCGAGGAGCCGCCGAGTGAGACGTCAGGCGAAACGCGCACCGCCGCCGGCTCCGACCTCGACGCCGTAGAGCGCGCCCTCGCCGACCTCCGCGCCGCCGGCACTCTCGCCGAGGCCGACTACCGGCGGCTGCTCGCCGCGCTGCGCTGAGTCGAGTGTCGGGGCAAGCAAAACCGGCAAAGCTACCGAGGCCGTCGCGCTTTGCACCGTAGGGGCGCAGCACCGCTGCGCCCGAGGGCTGGCATTACCGTTCTCGACCTATTCCCGCGTGCAGGCGAGCACGGCGAGGTCCACCTCGGCTCCGCCGGAGCGGAGGGGGGCCGCCGCTGCCACCGCCGTTGCGCCCGTCGTGAACACATCGTCCACGAGGAGCACCCGCCGGCCCGCGAGGTCCGGGGTGCCGGGCAGCCCGAAGGCTCCCTCGACGTTGCGCCACCGAGCGGGCTGCGAGAGCGCCGTCTGCGAGCGCGTCGGCCGGGTCCGCGTCAGCAGGTCGGTGCGGAGCGGGACGCCCAGCGCCTCGGCGAGGCCGGCGGCGAGGCGCTCGCTCTGGTTGTAGCCACGCTCGAGCCGGCGCGGCCGGTGCAGCGGGACGGGCACAACGAGGTCCGGCGCGGGCAGCCCCGCCTCCCGCCACGCCTCGCCGACGAGCCGGCCGAGGTGCAGCCCGAGCGTCGGGCGGTTGCCGTACTTGAGCGCGTGCTGGAGGGGCTGGAGCGCGCCGGCCTCGTCGAAGAGCCAGAGCGCGAAGGCGTGCTCGAAGCCGGGTAGCCGGGGAGCGGGTAGCGCGTCGAGGCGGCGGCGGAGCGCGTCGGGCGCGGCGCGGGGGAGACGCCGCAGGCAAGCCGGGCAGAGCGGGAGGTCGGAGGCGTCGTCCGGCAGCCGGGTCTCGCAGCCGAGGCAGAACGGGGGATAGAGGACGCCGACGAGCGCCCGTGCGAAGCGCCGAAGCAGCAGCGTCGGGCCGGAGAGCGCGGTGGCCTTCACGGGTTTTTCCTCCTTCTGGCAGGCCTGTGTCGGGCCGGGTGACGGGGGCGGGGATATCTTATCCTACGACGCAGGGCGTGCTTCCTGCAACCCTCTTTGTAGCTCTCCGACCCCGACGCGACATGGCCCGAGACCGACGCGGCATGCTCATCAAGAACCTCTCCGAGCGCCTGCTCACGATCCGCATGGCGACGAGGAAGCTCGAGCTCGGGGCCGGGGAGGAGGTCGCCCTCACCGCCGAGGAGGTGCGGGACGCCGTGCTCCGCGAGCACCTTCAGGTCCGCACCATCGCCGTCGTCCGCCCGACGACGAGCGAGGAGAACGAGCGGCTCGAGCAGGACTTGGCGGGGTGAGCGCGGTTCTGGTTTCTGGTTTTTAGTTTATGGTTAGGCACGCCGGTCGCCCTCGCTGAACCAGCAGCTAGAAGCCGAAACCTAGAAACCGTATGAACGTCCTCGCCCTCGAGCCGTGGTACGGCGGCTCGCACCGCCGCTTCCTCGACGGGCTGGCCCACCACAGCAGGCACACGTTCCGCCTCGCCACGATGGAGAACCGCTACTGGAAGTGGCGGATGCAGGGCGGGGCCGTCACGCTGGCTGCGAAGGCGCGGGAGGTCGCCGAGGGCGGTTTCGCGCCGGACCTGATCTTCGCCTCGTCGATGGTGAACCTGCCGGCGTTCCTGGCGCTCACCCGCGAGCGCTTCGCCGCCACGCCGGTGGTGCTCTACTTCCACGAGAACCAGCTCACCTACCCGCTCCGGCCGCCCGACGCGGGCGGGCAGGGCGAGGCGCGCGACTTCACCTACGCCTACATCAACTACCTCTCGGCGCTCGCCGCCGACCGCGTCGTCTTCAACTCGGCGTTCCACCGCAACGAGTTCTTCGAGGCCCTGCCGGAGCTGCTGCGGCGCTTTCCCGACTACACCCACCTCCGCACCGCGCAGCGCCTCCGCGACAAGAGCAGCGTCCTCCACCTCGGCCTCGACCTCGACGCGCTCGACCGCCACGCGGGGCAGAAGCGCGACGACGGGCCGGGAGCAGCGGCTCCTATCGTCCTGTGGAACCAGCGCTGGGAGCACGACAAGAACCCCGAGGCGTTCTTCCGCACCATGAACCGGCTCGACGATGCCGGCTGCCCGTTCCGGCTCATCCTGGCCGGCGAGCGCTTCGAGGTGCAGCCGCCGGCCTTCGAGACGGCCTTCCGCCGCTACGCCGACCGGATCCTCCACTACGGCTACGCCGAGAACCTCGCCGAGTACGCCGGCCTCCTCCACCGCGCCGACCTCGTCGTCTCGACGGCGCGGCACGAGTTCTTCGGGGTCGCCCTCATGGAGGCGATCCGCTGCGGCTGCCACCCGCTGCTGCCAAACCGGCTGACCTACCCCGAGCTGGTCCCCGAGGCGCTCCACCGGCCGCTCCTCCACGCCCCGGTGCTCTACGAGAGCGACGACGATCTGTTCGAGATCCTCCGCCGCGTCCTCACCGGCGAGGAGCGGCCCCTCCCCGAGGCGGTGCTGGCTGAGATCCCTGAGCCGCTCGCGTGGCCGATGCAGGTGCGGGCCTACGACGCGCTCTTCGAGGCAGTCACCGAAGCACCGCCGGCCGCAGTCCCTGCCTGACGTCTCCACGGTGCACTGAGCGGGCAGAGACGGGCCGCGCGAGGCCCCCGAACGACTCGCGTGGGAGAGGTGCGGCGGCCAAGCGTCGGGTGGGCGCGCCCAGCAGGGTCAGGGCGTAGAAAGCCCCACCGGGCCTCCCGGTGCAGGGGCCTGCGTCGGCAGGGTGAAGGCGACCGTGGTACCGGCCCCGAGCGCGCTCTCGATCTCGAGCGCCCCACCGTGCAGCTCGACGAGCTCGCGGGCGATAGCGAGGCCGAGCCCGGAGCCGGTCGTCCCACGGGCCCGGCTCTCGACGGTGCGGTAGAACCGCCGCGTCACGAGGGGGAGGTCGTCGGGGGCGATGCCGTGGCCCGTGTCCGAGACGACCAGCCGCACGCGGTCGCCTTCGGCCTGCCCCCCCACGCGGACGGTGCCGCCAGCGGGCGTGTGCTTGAGCGCGTTCTCGATGAGGTTGGCAAGCACTCGCTCGACGAGGGCGATGTCGGCGTAGACCGGCGGGAGCGGACGGTCGAACAGGGGCGTGAGCGTGATGCCGAGGCGGCTCGCCTCCGGCTGGAACCGGAGGGCCACGTCCTGCGCGAGGTCGGCGGCGGAGAGCGGCTCGGCCAAGGGGGTGAGCCGCTGCGCGTCGAGGTCGGAGAGGAGCGCGAGCTGGTCGGTGAGGGCCGTCAGCCGGCCGACGTCGTCGAGGATGGAGCGGGCGGCGGCCCGTTGGGTGTCGCGGGAGGCCGTGCTGTCGTCGTCCAGGAGCCGCTCGGCGGCGTCGCGCGTGGAGGTGAGGGAGCCTCGGAGGTCGTGGGCGACGTTCTCGGCGAGGGCCCGCCGCGCGTCGTCGGCCTCGTGGAGCGCGTCGAGGTGGGCGCGTGTGCGCTCGGCCATCTCGTTGAACGTCCGCCCGAGCCTCCCGATCTCGTCGCCGCGCCCCTCGGGTGCCCGCGCGGCGAAGTCACCGGCGCGGAACCGCTCGACGGTGCCCGTGAGGGTGCGGAACCGCCGCGTGAGGACGCCGAAGAGGGCCGCTCCCCCCAGCCCTGCCAGGACGACGGCGATGAGGATCGCCACGGCGAGCATACGAAGGACGTAGGACTCCTGCACGCGCGCAGCGGCCGATGTGTGTGGCATCCCGCGGAGGATAGCGTAGAGATAGCCCTGCTGGCCCGCCCCGTACGTGACCGGCGTGGCCGAGAACACCTCGGTCCCTTCAGGCTCGGCCGGGTCGTCGCCGAAAAGCGGGAGCCGCGTGCTATCGGCGAGGAACGTGCGGATCGGCGCGAGGGCTACCCGGTGCCGGGCTGGAGCGCCCTGCTGCTTGAACTCTCGGACGACCCCGCCCTCGGCATCGAGAAAATAAATGTCGAGGGCGGGGTGGAGCGCCTGCGCGTGGCGGACTGCCTCGCGCGTGGCCGGGGTGTCCAGCCCGCGCCGGAGCGACGGGGCCAGCTCGCGCGCAAGCGCCCGCGCGACCGGCCGGTTCACCCGCTGCTCGACCTCGCGGACGTACCGCTCCACCTGCCACGACGCCAGGCCGAGGCACGCCCCCACCGCGACGAGGAGGAGGGCGAGGTAGAGTGCAGTGAGGCGGCCGTGAAGGCTCTGTAGAAAGCGAGGCACCGGCGGGGCAGATCAGGGACAGGCGGCGTCGGCTTCGGCGAACCGGTACCCCACCCCCCACACCGTCTCGATGCAGGTCGGCCGGGCCGGGTCGGTCTCGATCTTCCGGCGCAGCCGGTTGATGTGGGTGTTGACGGTGTGGCCGTACCCGTCGAAGTCCGGCCCCCAGAGCGTGTCCAGCAGCTCGTCACGGGAGAAGGTGCGGCCGGGGTGCCGCGCCAGCAGCAGCAGGAGCTCGAACTCCTTCGGCGTGAGCGCGACGGCCTGCCCGCGCTGGCGCACCCGCCACCGCAGCGGGTCGATCGAGATCGTCCCGCGCTGGAGCGCGCCGTCCTCGACGGGGGGGCCGTTGGCGGCCGCCGCCGACCGCCGGAGCAGCCCCTGCACGCGCGCCACCAGCTCCGCCGAGTCGAACGGTTTCGTGACGTAGTCGTCGGCCCCGAACTCGAGCCCGCGGACGACGTCGCGCTGGGTCGCCCGACCGCTCAGGATGAGGACGGGCGTGAGCGGGTCGGCGGTGCGGAGGCGGCGGCACACGTCGAGCCCGTCGAGCGTGGGGAGGCTGAGGTCGAGGACGACGAGGGCGAAGGGCGTTCTGGTTTTCCCGGCTTCGGTGAACCGGCGGAGCCCGACGTCTCCGTCGCGCACCCACTCCACGTCGTGGTCGAGCATGCGGAGGCGCTCAGCCACCTGCGCCCCAACGCGCGGGTCGTCCTCGACGAACAGGATGTGAGTGGGTGCAGGCATCGGGGTTCACGGGGCTCCCCAACGCCGTGTGCTCGTGCGGGACCGCGCGGAGACCTCGGTGGGGGGTGGGGAAACGTAGCTCGGAGAGGGAGCGGATATCCTCCCGAAATGATAAACGCCTCCGGAGGAGCCGGGGAGGGGCCGCCAAGTCGTTAGAACTCCGAGAGGTTTTGTTTAGAACTCCGAGAGGATTGCCGGAGCGAGGGGGGCTAACCTGTCATCGGATCGGACGCGTCCCGTCCGAACACACCACCCCCCTTCAACGCTACGACCAATCAACATGAAGCCCTCTCCCCAGCGGTTCTTCCTCAGCACGGCGCTGCTCGCCCTCGCGGCTGTCGGCTCCGCGCCGGCCTACGGCCAAGAAGACATGGCCCCTACCCCCATGAGCCACGACGCCGTCGAGCACATGGTGGCCGACTGGCCCGAGCCTTCCCGTATGGCTGTGATGGCCGCTATGGAAAAGTATGGTACCCCGGACGGTGTCACACCCATGATGCTGATGTGGATGGACACTGCGCCGTTCAAGCGGACCATGGTGTACCGGGACCCCGTCCAGCACGACTTCCCGGCTCCCCACCCCGACGTCATGGAGCAGGTCGTGGACTACCGCGTGCCGCCCGAGATGTTCGACGAGCTGGCGATGTACGACGGGAGCGTGATCGTAGAGCGGACGAAGGGCGAGATGTCGGCGCGCTGCGACATGGAGCCGCTGAACATGCTCGCGCTCAACCTCGCCCACGAGATCGTGATGAACGGGATGACCGTCGAGCAGGCGCGAACGACCTACGCCGAGCAGGCCATGGCGTTCAAGGAGGGCCGCCCGGCTCCGTACACCGAACGCCTGACCTTTACGACCCCCATGGACGACACGATGGACCCCGACCACCCGCCGATGATGGAGCAGAGCAAGGAGTAGGGCTGCGTGCTCTCACGACGCCTTTACGGCACGGAGCCCGCATCTGCGCATCTCCTCAGGGCGCACATCGCCTTCCTCCAGACCGCCATCACCAACCTCAGGGATAGCCGTAGGGAATCACTCACTCGACCTTGACGCTGCACTGGTTAAGCGCCTTCAAACCAAAGATAAAGGTACACATGACAAAACAGCAAGCAGAACGCGAATCTCCGATGATCATCGGCAACCTAGGTGAGCTGATGTCTCCGGTAAAGCGGCGTGACTTCGTGCGCCGTCTGCTCGTCGGCGGGACGGTGGTCCTGTCGCCAGCCATATTTGTCGGGTGTGACGACGACGGACCCACAGGGCCGGGCGACGGTGCCGGCCTGTCCTTCGACGTCCGCACAGATGCCGGCATCTTCCGCATCGTGGACCTCCTGGAGTTGCTGGAAGGCTTCTACTACACAGAGGTGGTGGCGAGTCCGAACTTCACCTCGTTCTTTAGCCCGGAGGAGCAGGAGCTCTTCGTCGACCTACGCGACGCCGAGATCGTGCACCGCGAGTTCGTCCGCGAAGCCCTCGGCCCGATGCGGGTGCCCGACGTGACGATGGACTCCATCAACATGACGCGGCTGAACGAGCTCCTTTCCACCCGCGAGAACGTCATCAAGACCGCCCGTAACTTCGAGCACACGGGGGTATCCGGGCTGAACGGCGCGTCCAAGTTCCTCCAGGACCGGCGGAACCTGCAGGTCACGCGCAACTTCGCCACGGTCGAGGGACGGCACGCCGCCGCCCTGCTCGACATCCCGCTCTCGCGGGGCGGGAGCGTCTCGAGCACCGACTTCGCGGGCTCCAACGTCGTCGATGGCACCGGCCGGGACGTGAAGGTCGAGGCGGACGAGCCGCGCGGCATATTCGACCGGGTGGCGGCCATCGGACTGCTCGAGTCCGGAACGCTGGCGACTCCCCCAGTGAGCAACCCACCGACGCCTAGTCAGGGTTCGCCCACTCCGAGCTTCCCACCCCCCATCTTCTAAGTAATCTCCTTTAGCACAAAACGAGAAGCAAACTATGGAAAGCCAACAGCAAACGATTCTCGACGCCGTCGATCCCGAGATCATGGACCGCGTCGTCACCCGGCGCGAAGCGATCCGAAAGGGCTTATCAGTCAGCTCCGTCGCGGCAGCGGGACTGGCGATGGGCTCGGTCCCGGTAACGCTCGCTGCGCTGAGCAGGGAGGCGTTCGCGCAGCAAATGCCCGGCGACATTCTGGGCGTGCTCCAGTTCGCGTTCACCCTGGAAAACCTGGAGAACGAGTTCTACAAGGCGGTGCTCGGAACCAGCGCGGTCCCCGCTCAGAACGTGGCGTTCGAGCAGGTGCGAGGACAGATTCCCGTCGCGGCGCGCGAGTCGATCGAGCTGATCCAGCGGCACGAGCAGCAGCACGTGGATTTCCTCCGCGCCGCCATTCAGTCGAACGGGGGTTCGGCCCCGAACTTCACGGCTAACGACTTCGACTTCACCGGCGGCAACGGCGCTGGCGACGGCCCCTTCCTGGCGGCCACGACCGACCTGGACGTGCTGCTGCTGACCTCGCAGGCGTTCGAGGATACGGGCGTCCGTGCATACAAGGGGCAGATCCCGCTTCTGCTCAACAACTCGGGCAACGCCAACGCCGACATGGTGCTGGAGGACGCCTGTCGAATTGAGACGGTCGAGGGGCGGCACGCCTCCAGGATCCGTCGCATCCGCCGCCAGCGTAACCCGGAGATCACCGCGCTCAGGTACAGCGGCTACATCCTCGGCGGCGGGTTGGAGGCGGCGGGCATAGGCAGCCTCAGCTTGCCGACCGAGGCGGTGGCGGCCCTCACCGCGATCTACACCGGCGAGGAGGACACCGTCCAGACGACGTGGAACGGGACGCAGGAGCTACGCATCGATACGGCGAACCTCCCCAACACCGACGTGATCGGGGACACAGCGCGCAAGCGTGCCGCCGCCCAAATCGCGTTCGATGCGCCGCTGACAAGGGAGCAGGTGCTAGCCATCGTAGACCCGTTCATCGTCGGCTGAGCCACAGCCGACTGGCACACTGCGGAGCCTTGCCGGTCCGGTTGGGCCGTAGGGTCGGGGGCTGCGGCCTCCGGCCCTACGCTTGCTGGAGCGCCTCGGCCCCGCTGGAGATCTCGATGATCTCCGTCGTGATCGCCGCCTAGCGGGCGCGGTTGTAGGTCAGCTTGAGCTGGTCGAGCAGCTCGCCGGCATTGCTGGTGGCGTTGTCCATCGCCACCATGCGCGCGCCCTGCTCGGCCGCGTTGCTCTCGAGCACGGCGCGCCAGAGCTGGTAGCTGAGGTACTGCGGGATGAGTTGCCGCAGGATCGCCTCGGCGTCCGGCTCGAAGATGTAGTCCACATCACGGCCGAGGGCCTCGTCGGCGCAAAACCCCTCGTCGGCCTCCATCACCGGGGTCGAGAACGTCCCGGCCGGGACCGGCAGGAACGGCTCGACGATGCGGTTCTGCGAGATCGTGTTCTTGAACTCGTTGTAGGCCACGACGACCTCGTCCCAGCGTGTTGAACGCCCCGGCGAGGCCCCGGTCGCTGGTCACGACGATCATAAGGACCGTCCCGATGGTCTCGCGCGGCGGAAGAGCGGGTGGCTGGCCGGGTCCACGAACTCGCGCAGGTGAGCAAGCACGAGACGGCGCATGTCGCGGTCCTCCAGGCCACCATCACCAACCTCAAGGGCACCTTCATCCCCAAGCCGAGCTTCGACTTCACCGCCGAGGGCCTCTTCGCCGACGTATTCTCCAACAAGGACACCTTCCTCGCCGTGGCCCAGACGTTCGAGGACACGGGCGTCCGGGCCTACAAGGGGCAGGCCGGCAACCTCATCTCGAACGGTGCCGTGCTCACGGCCGCCCTCCAGATCCACTCGGTCGAGGCGCGGCACGCCTCGCAGATCCGGCGGCTGCGCGGGCAGAAGGGCTGGATCACCGGCAGCAGCCGGGGTGACCTCCCGCCGGAGACGCAGGCCACCTACGATGGCGAGGGCAACACGACCCACAACGGGGTGGATGCCGCCCCCTTCGGAGGCGGCAACGGCGGTGCCGACGCCGTGACCGAGGCCTTCGACGAGCCGCTCACGATGGCGGCGGTGCTGGCGATTGTGGACCCCTTCATCGTGGCCTAGCCGGTCTCCGCGAGTGCTGTGGGCCTGCAAAGAAAGCGGAGGCGCACAGGGTGCGCCTCCGCTTTATCGGTGGGGGGCTGGGAACGGTCCGTTCAGGCGGCCGTGCGCGTTTCGACCAGGCAGCCGCGCAGCGTGCGGAGCATCTTCGAGAGGATCTGGGAGATGCGGGCCTCGGTCAGGCCGAGCTGCCCGGCGATCTCGCGGAGCGTGAGGTTCTCGAAGTAGTAGAGCGACACGATCCGCTGCTCGCGCTCGGGGAACTCCTCGAGGAGGCGGGCGACGTGGGCGTAGAGCGAGAGCCGCTCGAAGCGCTCGTGCTCCTCGGCCGGGGCCGGGTGGGGGATGGTGTCGAGCGGGGCGACGCCGCGCCCGCGCTCGCTGTTGTGCTCGGCGTGGAGCGACATCGTGAAGCGGCGCTGCGCGTCCGAGAGCAGGCCGTGGTAGTCGGCCATGCTGAGGCCGAGGTGGTCGGCCACCTGCGCGGCGCGCGGCTCGGTCCCGAGGCTCTGCTGGAGCTGGTCGGCGGCGAGCTGCGCCTCGGCCACGCGGCGGCGGCGGTCCCGGCTCAGCAGGTCAATCGTCCGGAGAAAGTCGATGAACGAGCCGCGGATGCGGGCGTAGGCGAAGGACGCGAACGAGGTCCCGCGCTCGGCGTCGTAGCTGTCGAGCGCCTGGAGCATCCCGAGCATCCCGGCGTTGACGAGGTCCTCGCGCGTGGCGAGCGGGTGGTCCGGCAGCGCGATGCGGCGCGCCATCGAGCGGACGAGGGGGTAGGCGGCGACGGCGACGGCCTGCCGGTTCTGAGGGCTGGGGTCGGCGGCGTGGCGTTCGGCGGCGGGCTGTAGCTCGTAGGCCATGAAGAGATAGGGGCTGAGGCGCGGTGGGGGGCCGGCCGGGGGGTAGGGGAGACGGTGGATCAGGCGTCGGGGCCGGAGGGAGGAGCCTCGGCGACCGAAGGCTGCGCGACATCGCTGGAGGTCACCACGCCGGAGGCCGTCGCCGCGTGTCCCAGCACCGCGTCGAAGGCCAGCAGCGCGACGGCGGCCGTCGCCGTGGCGAGGAGGCCCGCGACGAAGGCGTCGCCGAGCGACGGGAAGACGTGCAGGCGGCCGACGAAGAAGAGGATGCCGGCAAGGATCGCGTAGTGGCAGAAGAAGTCGCGCATGGTCTCGGGGCTAAGGGACACTCGGCGGGTGACTGCGCTTCTCCTCGACAAGGAGGATGCCACCCCGCTGTGCTCCTCGGTTCCAGGCCGGTCCCCACGCTCGTGCCCTCGGCCTCCTCAGCAGGCGGAGGTCTTCCCCATACCGGCTTAAACCGGCCGGCAGAACGCACTATGCCTGTTACCAAAGGCCGAACATGAACCCCGGCGCATGCGGAGAGGACACCCGGAGAGTCCTTTTGCCAGTCCCACCGCTTCCGCTTTCCACCCCCCGAAAGCCGGTTCCAATCGTAACCGGCCGGGTAGTTTTGGAGGGTGTGAGAGGCTGCGGGAACGGAGGGAGGGGAGGGAAAGGAGATGGCTCGAAGCGAGCGCCGTCAACGAGGACTGGCTTCTTCCGCTCTTCTCTTTCTCTTCCCTCTCTTCTCTCTTTTCCCCTTCTCTCTCGCCTACGTCACCGGCCCGGCCTCGGCGGGGGCCTCGTGCCGGAGATAGGCCCCGTCGCGCGTAGCCTCGGCGATGTGCTCGAAGGCGCGGTCCACCTCGTCGGCCGTGTTCCAGACGAAGGGGGCGAGGCGGAGGTAGCGGCCCCGCCGGCTGTCGGTGTAGACGCCGCGGTCCTTGAGCCACGCGCAGAGCAGGTCGGCGCGCTCGGCCTCCAGGATCACCATCGCGCCCCGGCGCTCGGCCTCGCGCGGCGAGCGGAGCGCGAGGCCGGCGGCCTCGGCCCGCTCGATGCAGCGCTCGGTGAGCGCGAGCGAGTGGCCCCGCACGGCCTCCATCCCCGCGTCGAGGAGCAGGCGGACGCCCTCCACGGCGTGGTAGAGCGAGGCCACGGCCGTCGTCCCGCCGAGGAAGCGGCGGCGCACCTCGGGGTGCGGCGCGGGCGACACGTTGAAGCCGAACGGGTCGGCGTCGGCGAACCACCCGGCGAGGCGCGGCGTCAGCTCGAGGCCGGGGCGGACCCAGAGGTAGGCGTTCCCAGCCGAGCCGCAGGCCTCCTTGAGCAGCCCGCCGAAGTAGACGTCGCAGCCCGTCTCCGGCACGTTCACCGGCATCGTCGAGGCGGCGTGGTAGCCGTCGAGGGCGAAGAGCGCGCCGTGCGCGTGGGCGCGCTCGGCGACGGCGCGGAGGAAGGCGTCGCCGAGCCGCTCGCCCGTCGTGAAGCCGACGTGGCTGAGGATGACGAGCGCCGTCGCCGGCCCGATGGCCCTGAGCACCGCGTCGCGGTCCACGAAGCCGTCGGGGCCGGCCGGGACGATGCGGGCGTCGAGAGCCTGCCCTGAGCGCGCCGAAGGGTCGCGCAGGCCCTGCCACTGCTGAACCGAGTGGAGCACCGATGGGAACTCGTTCTCGGTCACGACCACCTCGCGGCCGTGCGCGAACGGCTCGGGGCACGAGAGGAGGCACTGCACCGTCCAGTGGACGTGCGGCTGCATGATGCAGCTCCCCGGCCCGGCACCGAGGAGCGGCGCGACGAACGCGTCGCCGAGGTACGCCGGCAGCGTCCACCATCCGACGGCCTCGCCGGAGGCCGGCTGCCAGCGGTTCGGGACCTCGTTCCAGGCGTCCACGCCCCGCGTCTTCCAGTCCTCAACGAACCCCTCCATCATCGCCGGGACCGTCTTCGGCATCAGCCAGTGCGTGAAGGCGCGAAGCTCGATGGCCGGGGCGTCGGGCAGGAAGAACTGGTCACGGAGCATCCGATTTTAGATTTCTGACTTTGGATTGGGGATTGGTCGGTGACAATCTACCGTAGGAGCCAAACAAAAGAAGCCGCGTTCGGCAGGGCCGACGCGGCTTCAGAGGGACTGTTGACTTCAGAGCGGCCGGAGCCAATCCGAAATCCCCACTTTAAAATCCAAAATCAAGCAGGGTCGATGTGGACGACCTTGCGGTCCTGGCGGCCGCGCGCGAAGCGGACGGTGCCGGCGGTCTTGGCGAAGAGCGTGTCGTCGTTGCCGCGCCCGACGTTGAGGCCGGGGTGGAACTTGGTGCCGCGCTGCCGGACGATGATCGCGCCGGCCGGGATGGTCTCGCCGCCGTAGGTCTTGACGCCGAGCATCTTCGGGTTCGAGTCGCGGCCGTTCTTGGAGGAGCCTACGCCTTTCTTATGTGCCATGAGTCAGGGGGTCTGGAGGCTATGTGCTAGAGGCTGTCGGTACGTGCGGAATGCCGGGTCAGCCAGCGCCGTCGCCGTCGAGGTGGAGCGCGTCGATGGAGAGCTTGGTGTAGGGCTGGCGGTGGCCGTTCTTGACGCGGTAGCCCTTGCGGCGCTTCTTCTTGAAGACGATCACCTTGTCGCCCTTGAGGTGCTCGAGGACGGTCGCGCTCACGCTCGCGCCGCCGACGGTGGGCGCGCCGACCTGGACCTCGTCGCCGGAGACGAGCAGGACGCGGTCGAGGGTGAGCGTGTCGCCGACCTCGGCCTGCTGCCGAGGGGCGTAGAGCGTGGTGTTCTCCTGGACCTTGAACTGCTTGCCGGAGACTTCGACGATGGCGTACATGAGGGGTGCGGGCTTGAGGACCCTCGGCGCGGCGGCCAGCCGAGGAGCGCGGTGGGCAAAGAATCCCTAAGGTACGGCACAACGCGTCCGTTTGCCAGACTGCTGCCTGACTGGAAACGCTCGGCCGGGTGAATTCAAACAGGCTTGACGGATCGCGCCCTGCCTGTAAATCGCTGCCCGGCGTAGTCTGCACCTCGCCCCGTGCCCTCTCGCAGCGCCTCTCGATGTTCATCCTGTCGCTCCCGCCCTCGGGCCTCACGCTCACGCCGGGCAAGGTCCTCTGCATCGGCCGCAACTACGCCGAGCACATCCGCGAGATGGGCGACGTGTCCGACCCCGGATCGGGTCCGGGTCAGGCTCTGCCGACCGAGCCGGTCGTCTTCCTCAAGCCGTCCACGGCGCTCGTCGCCTCCGGCGGCACGGTGGTGATCCCGCCGCAGTCGGAGGATGTCCACCACGAGGTCGAGATCGTCGCGGTGATCGGGCGCGGCGGCAAGGGCATCCCCGAGGAGCGGGCGCTGGACCACGTGGGGGCCTACGCGCTCGGGTTGGACATGACGGCGCGCGACGTGCAGCGCCGGGCGAAGGACGCGGGGAAGCCGTGGTCGGTAGCGAAGGGGTTCGACACGTTCGCGCCGCTCGGCCCGCTGACCGCCGCCGCCGCCGTCCCCGACCCGCAGGCGCTTGTCCTCCGGCTGACCGTCAACGGGGAGACCCGGCAGGACGGGCAGGCGCGCGACATGATCTTCTCCGTCGCCTTCCTGGTGGCCTACCTCTCGCGCATCTTCACCCTCGAGCCGGGCGACCTGATCTACACCGGCACGCCCGAAGGCGTCGGCCCCGTTCGCCCCGGCGACGCGCTAGAGGCGACGACCGGCGGCGACGTGCTCGCTCCGCTCCGGGTGACGGTGGGGTAGGTGGGAGTGTGGGAGTGTGGGAGTGTGGGAGTGTGGGAGTGTGGGAGTGTGGGAGTGTGGACGGAAGCTGGGAAAGGTACCCAGGCCGTCGTGCGGGTGTAGGGGCGATGGGCTGCGCCGAGCCTTCGGGTTCCTTGTGGTCGCCCGAGCAAGGGCACCACCGTCCGCTGTGTGCCGGGGCACTGGAACGGGACTTGCATATTCGAGGTGGGAATGTCATCTTTAGGGCGTTCCCGGCGTTCGACGCCGATCCAGACGTGCCGCTGTCGGTGCCTGCACGCGGGCTGACCAGCATCTTCGACACCTAACTCTCTCCCGACATGAACCGACTAACGCGCTCCGGCCTGCTCGCCGCCGCCTGCCTCTTCTTCGCCTCCACTGCCTTCGCCCAAAGCCCCGTCGGGCAGTGGCGCACGATTGACGACGAGACCGGCGAGCCAAAGTCCATCGTCGAGATCTACGAGCAGAACGGCGCGCTCTACGGCAAAATCGTCAAGCTCTTGCCCGAGGACCGGCCCACGATCTGCGACGTCTGCGAGGGCGAGTTCAAGGACAAAGACTTGATCGGGGTCGTCGTCATCAAAGGCCTGGAGCGCGACGGTGACGAGTGGGACGGCGGTACGATCACCGACCCGAAGAACGACAAGACCTACAACGCCAAGATGTCGCTCAAGGACGCCAACACGCTCGAGGTGCGGGGCTTCATCAAGGTGCCGCTGATGGGCAGCGCCCTCGGCCGGACGCAGACGTGGTACCGCGTCGCCTCCGGCTCCTGAGCCGTTACCGTGCTGTGAGGAGCGGTCCGCGAGCCTGCCGCGCGGGCTGCTTTTGTTGTATACTTCCGCCGCGTTCCCGCACCCACTCCAGACCCCCGCTGCGTCTTCCCAACGTTGGTTTCTGACACTGGCATCACCCGCGAGCACTCCGCTACGACCGGGGGGAGGGGAGCACCGTGAGCGCCCTCAGCGGACACGTCCTCGTCCTCAACCAGGACTACCGCGCCCTCAGCGTGTGCAGCGTCGAGCGGGCCGTCGTGCTGCTCTTCCTGCACAAGGTCGAGCTCGTCCACGCCCGCTCGGAGCGGACGCTGCACTCGGCGCGCGCCGAGTACCCGTGGCCGAGCATCGTCCGGCTCAAGGCCTACGTGCACGTTCCGTACAAGCGGATCATGCTCTCGCGCAAAAACGTCCTCCGCCGCGACGCCCACCGCTGCCAGTACTGCGGCAGCCGGGACCGCCTGACGATCGACCACGTCCTCCCGAAGTCGCGCGGCGGCAAGGACACGTGGGAGAACCTCGTCGCGGCGTGCGTGCCGTGCAACAACCGCAAGGGCAACCGGACGCCCGAGGAGACCGGCACCCCGCTGCGCCGCAAGCCGTTCCGGCCGAGCCACGTCATGTTCATCCGCGACTACATCGGCCGCCTCGACGAGCAGTGGAAACCATACCTGTTCTTGACGTAGAGGTAGGTCGATAGGGGGAAGCAGGTAGCTGTTGATTGTTCTGGAAGAGGGGGGCTGCGAAAACCCAGGGGGCACAGTGGCCGTTCCACGCAGCGAAACGAAGGACCTGTCTCCAAACGAGCGCACAACGCGCCACCCCCCCATGAACTTCCTCTCGAACCGACTCGTCGCCCGCCTCCTGTGGGCGCTGCCCGTCCTCCTCCTCGGCATCTCCCTCTACCTCCTCTGGGCCGGGTTCGGGCAGCGCGACGCCGCCACAGTCGGGGTTCCGGTCGAGGCCGAGGTGCTGGACATCGTCACGCGGGAGCGG
>JBBSMV010000006.1:0-26597 GCA_038232975.1 Rhodothermales bacterium | reverse complement strand
GTAGGTCCAGCCGGCCGAGCCGGTGTACCACGTCCAGCCGCCGCGCCCCTCGTGCGGCGGCACGCTGTAGACGTCGGCGGCAATCGCGTAGGGTTCGGTCTTGTAGTGGTCGGCCTTGGCCCGCGTGCGGGCGTGGTTGACCGGGCTGATCATCCGCAGCAGCTCGGTCGCCCGGCCGCCGCGCCCCTGCTCGGCGAAGGCGCGGATCGCCCACAGGACGCCGTGGGTGTACTGCCCGCCGTTCTCGCGGACCCCCGGCAGGTAGCCCTTGATGTAGCCGGGGTCGTGCTCGGTCTTGTCGAAGGGCGGCGTCAGCAGGCGGATGATGCCGGCCTCCTCGTCCACGAGGTGCGCCTCGACCGAGCGCAGGGCGGCCTCGGCGTGCTCCGGCGTCGCCACGCCCGAGATCACGCTCCAGCCCTGGGCGATGGCGTCGATCCGGCACTCGTCGTTCTGGGACGAGCCGAGGGGGAAACCGTCGTCGTAGTAGGCGCGGCGGAACCAGCCGCCGTCCCAGCCGGCATCGTTGAGCGCGGTCGTCAGGTCGGCCAAATAAGCCGTGTAGCGCTCGGCGCGCTCGGTCTCGCCGCGCTGCTCGCAGAGCGGGATGAAGCCCTTGAGGATGTGGGCGAGGAAGAACCCGAGCCACACGCTCTCGCCCGTGCCCTCGTTGCCGACCCGGTTCATGCCGTCGTTCCAGTCGCCCGACCCCATGAGCGGGAGGCCGTGCGCGCCCTTCGTGAGCGAGCGGTCAATCGTCCGGGCGGCGTGCTCGAAGACGGTGCCCGACTCGTCGGCGACGCTCGGCGTGAGGAAGGCCTCGTCCTCGCCCGGCTCCAGCAGGCGCGCCGTCAGGAACGGCTCGACCTCGTCGAGGATCTCGGTATCGCCGGTGGTGCGGACGTAGAACGCGGTGGCGTAGGGGAGCCAGAGGAGGTCGTCGGAGAAGCGGCTGCGGATGCCGGCCTCGGTGACGGGGTGCCACCAGTGGAGCACGTCGCCCTCGACGAACTGGTGGGCGGCGTTGCGGAGGATCTGCTGGCGCGTCAGGTCGGGCCGGGTGTAGATCAGCGCCGTCGAGTCCTGGAGCTGGTCGCGGTAGCCGAAGGCTCCGCCGCTCTGGTAGAACGCGCTCCGGCCCCAGAAGCGGCACGCGAGGTTCTGGTAGAGCAGCCACCCGTTGGCGAGCACGTCGAGCTCCGGCGCGGGCGTCTCGATGTGGGTCGCCGACAGGGTCTCGCGCCAGAACTCTCGGACTTCGTCGAGGGCCTCTTGCACGGCCTCGGACGTGGCGTAGCGCCGGACGATCTCGCGGGCGGCGTGCGAGTGCTCGGCCTGCCCAATCAGGAAGACCAGCTCGGCCGTCGCGCCCGGCGCGATCTCGACCGGGAGCTGGAACGCCGCGCACGGGTCGAGACCCGCGCCGGTGCGCCCGTCGAGCGGCGCGTCGGTGGCGAGGGCGGCGGGGTAGACCGTGCTCCCGCCGCGCCCGAGGAACGTCGTCCGGTCGGCGGTGAAGCCCTCCACGTCGGCCCCGTGCGCGGCGGCGAAGGCGACGCGCCGGGCGAAGGTGCCGTTGTAGTAGTTCCGGGCCAGGAGCGCGCCGGTCTCGTCGTCGCGCTCGACGGTGACGTAGGGGACGTTCGGCGGACGGCGCTCGCCGAGGACCCACTCGTGGTAGCGGAAGACCGAGAGGCGCTTCGGCGCGTCGCCCATGTTCGTGAGGCGGAGGCGGGCGATCTTGACCGGGTCCTCGCGCGGGACGAAGAGCGTGAGCTCCTGCGCGAGGCCGTGGCTGGCGTGCTCGTAGACGGTGTAGCCCCAGCCGTGGCGCGTCTCGTAGGGCTGGCCGTCGGGGACCGGGCGCGGCGTCGGACTCCAGAACACGCCTGCCTCGCCCTCCGTCGGTGTCTCGTCGCGGAGGTAGATCGCCTCGCCTGCCGGGTCTATCACCGGGTCGTTGCTCCAGGGCGTGAGCTTGTTCTGCTGCGAGTTGATGCTCCAGGTGTAGCCCTCGCCGCTCTCGGAGGCCGTGAAGCCGGCCGCCTCGTTGGCGACGACGTTGATCCACGGCAGCGGGGTCCGGTCGAGGCCGCGCCCCGCGCCGCTGTGCTGGCGGATGACGTACTCGGTGCCGTCGGGGGTGAAGCCGCCGTAGCCGTTGAAGAACTGAAGACCGTGCTCGTTCTTCTCGCCGGCCTCGCGCGCGGTCTCATCGGTCCCCGCCTCGTCGGCCTCGGTCAGGAGCGCCCGGCCGAGCGCGGGTGCGTAGACCCGGCGGAGCTGCCCCGCGCGCCCGGCCGGGACCTGGGCGGCTTCGACTTTCTCCTCATCCTCCCGCTTGCTCTTGAGCAGCGGCAGGCTGCCGTTGACCACGACGCGGGCGACGGTCAGGATCAGCGTCAGGTCCTCCTCGGCCAGCTGATCCGTGCGGCGGACGAAGAGGCCGCCGCGCTGGTTGAGCAGCGCGCGCTGGGGCGAGGTCTGAATCGCCTGGAGGATCGCGTTCTGCAGCTCGCTGGCATACGACGGCGGGTGGTCGTTGAGGATGACCAGGTCGGCCTCGAGGCCCTTGAGCCGCCAGTACTCGTGCGCCTTGAGCAGGAGCCGGAAGTGGGTCATGTCCTCGGCGCGGGCGATGCGGAAGACGAGGATCGGGAGGTCGCCCGAGATGCCGTGCGCCCAGAGGCCCGACTGCGAGCGCTGGTTGCGCAGCAGCACCTCCTCGTCGGCGCGGAGGTCGGAGCCGCCGTAGAGCAGGTACGACGCCAGGCGCTGGAAGTAGAGCGCCCGCTCGCCCGGCAGCCCGAGGTGCTTGAGCTCGACGAGGCCGTAGACCGAGGCCAGCTCGAGGGCGCGCTGCGCGGCGTGGGGGTGGTCGTAGCGCTCGACCAGGCGCACGGCGGCCTCGCGCGTCTCGGCCGTGCCGAGCGAGAAGGTGACCGTGACGTTCTCCTTCGGCATCAGCACCACGATCCGGCGGAGCGACACGATGGGGTCGAGCACGGCCCCGGCGGTGCCCGAGAGCCGGGTGCCGGGGTCCATCGCCGCCGGGTGGTCGAGCGTCCGGCCGCGCCCGATGAACTTGGCGCGGTCGGTCTCGAACTGGAGCTCCTCGAAGACCGGCCCGAGCGCCTTGTCGGCGACCGCGTGGACCAGCCACGGCCGGTCCTCGCCCTCCTTGCGCGGCCGGCGCGTGGCGATCAGCGCGTTGTTCTTCGGGACGTACTCCGTCTCGACGAAGAGCTTCGAGAAGGCCGGGTGCGCCGCGTCGGCCACCGGCGGGAAGAGGACCACCTCGGCGTAGCTCGTCACCTCGAGGATGCGCGGGCGGTCGGAGTAGTTGGTGAGCGTCATGCGGCGGACCTCGACGTCGTCCTCGGGCGTGACCACGACCTCGGTGAAGGTCTCGATCCAGTCGTCCACGCGGGCCATCTCGACCTTGTTGGCGTGGAACCAGGTCTCGTAGCGGTCCGGCGGCTCGGCCGACTGCACGGGCTGCTGCCCGGCCGACCAGTAGCGGTTGGTCTCGAGGTCGCGCACGTAGAGGAAGAAGCCCTGCGCGTCGCGCGTGCGGTCCGGCTGCCAGCGCGTCACGCCCATGCCCCGGTTGCGCGAGTAGCCCGCGCCGGCGTTCGTGAGGTACGTCGTGTAGCGGCCGTTCGAGAGGAGCACCCCGTGCGGCACCGGGTCGGCCAGCGACGCGGCCCGGAGGTGCTCGACGTAGGCCGTGACCGGCTGCACCTCGACCGGCTCGAGCTCGCCCTCGTCGAAGGGCGCGGCGTCGATCTTCTCGACCACGCGCGGGACGCGCTCTTGCAGCAATAGCTCGCCCGACTGCACGAACGGCTCGCGGTGGAAGCGGTCCTGCACCCTGTTCTCGAGGAGCACGTTGGCGAGCGAGAGCAGGCTCATGCCCTGGTGGTGGGCCATGTAGGCGCGCACGATCTGGTAGGCGTCCCCGTCGGCCGTGCCGGCGGTGGCGACGCGGGCGGGGGTGAAGTCGAGCGACTCGTAGTAGCCGTAGGGTCCGTAGGCCCCGAGGGCGTCGAGCTGTTGGAGGTTCGAGAGGGCGCGGTCGGGGCGGACCATGAGCGCCAGCACGGTGGCGTAGGGGGCGAGCACGTAGTCCTCGCCGAGGCCGCGCTTGAGGCCGAGCCACGGTACGCCGAAGGCGCGGTACTGGTACGTCAGGTGGAGGTCGAGCGAGGCGTAGGCGCTCTCGGAGATGCCCCACGGCCGGTTCTTGCTCCGCCCGTAGTAGCGCTGGATCGAGACGGCGTTGTAGAGCGTCTCGTCGAGGAGCGTCCGGGGGTAGGAGCGCATGAAGAGCAGCGGCATCAGGTACTCGAACATGGTCCCGCTCCACGAGAGCAGTACCTTGCGCCCGCGCGTGCTCCGGGTCGGGCGGCTGAGCCGGAACCAGTGCTCCGGCGGGACCTCGCCCTTGCCGATGGCGAGGTACGAGGCGAGCCGCGCCTCGCTCGCCAGCAGGTCGTAGGTGCTCGGGTCGAAGCGCCCCCGGTCCACGTCGAAGCCGATCGAGAAGAGGTCGCGCTCGGTGTTGTAGAGCATGGTGAAGTCCATGCCGTGGACGAGCGCGTCGGCGCGCTCGGCGAGGCTGCGCGCCTCGGCGAGGAGCGCGGCGAGGGCGTCGGCCCCAGCTTGGAGGTGAGTGGGGTCTACGGTGCCGCCGCCCTCGCGCAGAAGCGCGCTCGTCCGGTCGAAGAGCGCGCCGAGCGCGGCGGCGGCGTCGAGGGCTTCGTCTACCGGCCCCCGGTCGGCGAGCCACGGGGCGAGGGCGTCGAGCTCGTCGCGGGTCATCTGGAGCTGGGCGCGGGGCTGCCCGGCCCAGGCGCGCAGCTCGGCCACGTCCTCGTCGCGCCAGTCGGCCAGCGGCTCGAACTGCGCGGCAGCCTCCAGCTCGGTGGCAGCGGCCAGGAGCGCGTCGAGCCGGTCGCGCCACTCGGTGAGCGTCGCGGGCGTCGGCCGCTCGAGCGCCGCCCCGAGCCGGTGGCGGACGGCGGCGACGGCCTCGAGCTTGGGGCTGCCGGCGGCGACGAGCGCGAGCGTCTCGTCGAGCACGAGGAGCGCGTCGCGCAGCCCGGCGACGAGCGCCGGGTTCGGCCACGGCGCGCCGGCGACCTCGCCGAGGCCCTGCTTCACGACCACGAGCGAGCCGGCGAGGTTGCCCGAGTCGACCGTCGAGACATAGCGCGGGTGCATCACCGCTCCGGTCTCGGTGGCGTACCAGTTGAAGAGGTGCCCGCGGTGCTTCTCCAGGCCGTCCACGGCATCGAGCATCGCGCCGAGGCGGCGGACCTCCTCGGCGCGCGGGAGGTAGCCGAAGTCGTGCGCCGCCTGCACGGCGTTGAGCGCGAGGCCGACGTTCGTCGGCGAGGTCCGCCGCGCCAGGCCCTGGGCGGGCCGAACCTGGAGGTTGTCCGGCGGCAGCCAGTGGTCGTCGGGGCCGAGGAACTCGTCGAAGTAGCGCCACGTCCGGCGGGCGAGGGCGCGCAGCCGCCGCGTGTCGTCGAAGGTGAGGTGGTAGCGCTCGGTCCGGGTCGGCGCGCTGACGGCCTTCGCCACCCACGGGGCCGCGATCCACGCCACGGCGAACGGCAGCGCGACGAGCCACGCGATCGGCTCGGCGATCGAGATCAAGACGAGCACCACGACCCCTACGGCGGTCGAGAGCCAGAGCGAGCGCGGGATGTCCTTCGCGCCCTGCTCGGCCTGGTGCGCCGTCACCCACTCGAGCCGGTTCCGGCGGCTGACGAAGAGCCGCCACAGCGTCCGGGCGATGGCGTCGAGCATCACGACGGCCTGGTGCGCCAGGAAGACGGCCGAGAGGCCCGTCTGGAGCGCGTTCAGCTTGAGGTCGTCCCAGGCGTGCCGGAAGTAGCTCGACGAGACGGTGTCGGCCGGCTGCCGGAGGAAGGCGTCGGCAAACGGCGCGTAGATCGGGAAGGCGAGCACCACGAGCGCCACGGCCGTCCACACGAACGGCGAGCCGGGCAGCACCGTCCAGGCCAGCACGAGGAAGACCACGAGGGCCGGCGGCGTGAGCGAGCGCCGCATGTTGTCGAAGATCTTCCAGCGCCCGGCGACCGAGAGCGGGTTGCGCCGCCAGCGCCTGGCGGCGTCGCGCACGGCGGGCCACAGCCACGGCAGGAGCTGCCAGTCGCCGCGCACCCAGCGGTGGAGCCGCATCGCCCACGTGCTGTAGCGCGAGGGGTAGTCGTCGAACACCTCGATGTCGGTGACCAGCGCCGCCCGCGCGTGGTTGCCCTCCAGGAGGTCGTGCGAGAGGACGGCGTTCTCGGGGACCGAGCCGGCTAGCGTCTGCCGGAAGGCGTCGACGTCGTAGAGCCCCTTGCCGGTGTAGATGCCCTCGCCGAAGAGGTCCTGGTAGGCGTCGGAGACCGCGTGCGTGTACGGGTCCACGCCGATGTTGCCGGAGTAGATGCGCGAGAACGGCGAGCGAAGGCTGCCCTCGGGGACGACCGAGACGCGGGGCTGCAAGATGCCGTAGCCCTCGACCACGCGGCCGGTCTCGGGCGAGTAGCGGGGGACGTTGAGCGGGTGCGCCGCCGTCGCCACGAGGTCCACGGCTCCGTCGGGCGGCAGCCGCGTGTCGGCGTCGAGCGTGACGACGTAGCGGACGGCCCCGCCGCGCGTGGCGTCGCGGAAGTCGCCCTCGATGACGGTGTAGGAGGTCTCGGCGTCGGGGTCGCGGAGGAGCTCGTTGAGCTCCTCGAGCTTGCCGCGCTTGCGCTCCCAGCCCATCCAGACGCCCTGGCGCTCGTTCCAGCGGCGCTCGCGGTGGAGCAGGAAGAAGCGGTCGTGGCCCGGCGCGCCGTCGCCGCCGGCCCGCCCGGTGCGGGCGTTGAGCTCGCGCACGGCGGCCGCCGCCGCCGCGACCACCGCGTCGTCGCCGGGGAGGTGCTGCCGGTCAGCATCGCGGAAGTCGCTCAGCAGCGCGAAGCGGAGCGCCGGGTCGGGGTTGGCCGCGGCGTGGACCTCGAGCGCCTCGACCTGCGCGCGCGCGTTCTCCTCGGAGGAGAGGAGCGTCGGGATGACGACGAAGGTGCGGCAGGCGTCGGGGATGCCGGCGCTGAAGTCGAGCCGGGGGAGCTGCGAGGGCGGCAGCAGGCGCGCCACGCTGAAGTTGGTGAGCGTGACGGCGAAGTCGAGCAGCGGCAGGAACGCCGCTGCCGCCGTGAGCGCCAGCAGGCCGAGGCCGGCCCCTCCCTCGCCGGCGACCCACAGCACGCCGATGAGCGCTAGCAGCGTGACGACGCTGATGAAGCCGAGGTAGAGCGCCGTCGGGTGGCGGTGGGCCAGGCGGACGAACCGCTGCCGGAATGGGGCGTGGAAGCCGACCTCCTGGCCGAGCGCCCGCTGCCCCGGCCCGACGAGCCAGTACCCGACGTGGCCTCTCGGCTCCGGCTCCCCGGCTGCGGCCGAGGCGGCAGCGAGGGCAATCGCCCGGTCGGCCACGCCGAACTCGGTCTCGGCCGAGTGCCGGGCGAGCGTCTCGACGCGGTGCCGGTAGAGGTCGCGCGTGCCCTCGTCCATCTGAGCGTAGACCCCGGCGGGGTCGCCCCGGAGCGTCGCCTCGACGGCCGAGAGCGTCTCCACGAAGGCGTTCCAGTCGGTCTCGCCGGCATTGCGGAGCGAGAGGATCGCGTTGGCCATCGAGACCTGCCACTGCGTCTCGCGCTGCGTCACGAGGCGGGCCACGTCCTCGAGCGTGACGCGGCGCGAGCGGAGCCGCTGCTCGAGCCACTCGAGCGCGGGCACGGCGCTCGCGCCCTGCGCCTGGAGCCGGCTGGCGAACGTCGTCACGAACGGCCCGGAGAGCGGCGAGTGCTCCTTGGCCATCTCGGCCAGCGTGAAGACGACCTCCGAGGGGTCGGCCTCGGCGCGCTCGGCGACGCGCCGGGCCCACTGTGCCGCCGCCCGGCGCTGCGCGCGCGCCTCGAGAATCTGCACCGTGAGCGCCACCACTTTCTCGACGAGCACGAGCCGGAGCATGATCGGCAGCGCCCACAGCTCGGCCAGCGTTAGCAGGTCCACCTCCTGGTAGGCGGCGGTGAAGGTGGCGAGGTTGTCCTCGTCGAGGGTGTTGTCGGTGTAGGAGGCCAGCGTGTGGGCCAGCTCGAAGACGCGCGGCATCCCGGCGAACGGCCCGGTCCGCAGCTTGGGCAGCAGCCGGTAGTAGCTCTTGGGGAGGTTGTCGCCGATGTCGCGGACCTGGTCGCGGACGATGTGGAAGTTGTCGAGCAGCCACTCGGCAGCCGGCGTGACGACCTCGTCCTCGGAGCCGGCGACGGCGAGGGTCCGGTAGGCGTCGGTGAGGTCGCGGTAGGCCGCGCGGAGCAGCGGCCGGAGCGGGCGGGTGACGCGGCGCTCCTCGGCGAACGCCTGCGTCCGGGCCAGCCGGCGGGCGTGCTCGGCGAGCTGCGCCGGCTTGAAGAGGTTGCCGACGGCCGGGCCGTCCGGCAGCGTCGTTGCTGGCACCGTCGTGTCCGGCGTCGTGTCCGGCAGCGTCGTGTCGTCCTGCATCGGGGCGGGGGCGGGAGAGCGGGATGCCGGAAGCTACGGCTGGGGAAGCGGGAATGGGAGGAGTGGAGGGAATGGGAGGAAAGGAGGGACGAGAGAGAAAAGAGGGATAAGAGAGAAGAGAGAGACGCGCTCCCCTCTTTCTCTTCCTTCTCCCTCTTCTCTATCCTCTCGTTCCCTCGCTACAGCGCCTCGGCGATGTGCTCCGCCGTCCGGTAGGCGTTCGCCACGATCGTCAGCGCCGGGTTCGTGGCACCGCTGGAGGGGAAGACGCTCGCGTCGGCGACGTACAGGTTCCCGACCTCGTGCGCCCGCCCGGTCGGGTCCACGACGCCCGCCTCGGGGTTGGCGCTCATCCGGGCGGTGCCGCACTGGTGGTTCATCACGCGCAGCGGCATCGGCACCCGGAAGAACTGGTCGAAGCCCACCGCCTGTAGCTTCGCCTCGAAGAGGTCCATCAGCCGCATGTGCGCCGCCCCGTTCGTCGGGCGGTACTCCACAACGGTCTGCCCGCCGGGGCCGAGCCGGACGCGGTTCTCGGCGAGCGGCAGGTCCTCGGTCTGCACCCACCAGTCGAGCGAGTGGCGCGCGACGCGGGCCGCCTCGCAGGGGGAGAGGCCGAGGTCGGGGCCGATCATCTCGGGGAGGTGCTTGCCCATCAGGTGGACGTGCCCGAGCGGCGGGCCGCCCGGCGCGTCGGGATCGCCCCAGTAGTAGTCGTTGAGGGCGAGGGTCTTCTGGAAGTAGGTCTCGTTCGGCGTGCCCGTGTCCACCGAGTAAAACTTCGTGGTGGTGTGCCGCATGAAGTGCCGCCCGACCCGGCCCGACCCGTTCGCCACCTCGGAGCGGAGCAGGAGCGCCGCCGTGTTGACCGCCCCGCACGCGAGCACGACGAGGTCGCCCGAGAACTCCGCCGCCTGCCCGTCAACGAGCGCTTCGGCCCCGCGGACCTCGCGCCCGGACGCCGAGGGGATCAGCCGCGTCACCGTCACACCGGTGCAGAGGCGGACGTTGGGATAGGCGAGCGCGGGCCGGACGCCGCACGTCTCGGCGTCGGCCTTGAGGAGCGTCAGGTCGGGGTAGCCGTCGAAGGTCTCGCGGCCCTGGGCGCGGAACAGCTCGCGCAGCACGAACGGCCCGGCGTCGTCCCGCTCGGCGTTGCGGAGCAGCCCCATCGGGAGCGCGAACGGCCGGAGTCCGACGCCGCGCAGCCGCTCGGCGACCTCGGCCACGCGCGGACTGTGGGCGAGCGCGGGGTGGGGGTACGGCCCGGCAGCAGGCGGCTCGAGGGGGTCGGAGCCGCGCTCGCCGTGAACGAAATAGTCGGCCTCGGCGCGGTCGTAGTACGGCGCGAGGTCGGCATAGGCAATCGGCCACGCCGGCGAGAGGCCGTCGGCGGTCTCAAGCGCGCCGAAGTCCTCGGGGCGCATCCGCATCAGGGCCGAGCCGTAGGCCTTGGTGTTGCCGCCGACGTGGTAGACCATCGAGGCGCGGAAGTCCTCGCCCGCGAGGCCGTCGCGCCAGCGGTCGTCGGTCTTGTAGCGCTCGCGCCGGTAGACGAGGTCGGGACTCCAGTTCTCGGCCTCGCGCGGCAGGAAGCCGGCGCGGTTGAGCAGCAGGACCTGCTTGTCCGTCGGCGCAAGCGCGCGGGCCACCGCCCCGCCCGCCGCCCCGGCCCCGATGATGAGTACGTCGGCGTGCATAGCTTAGGAGCGGAAGGGGGAAGAACGGCGCGGCGATGAATCCTGAAATCTTCTCCCATCCTCCGCTCTTCCACGCGGCCGGTGGGTCCACGAGCGGAGCGGACAAGCGCGCTCAGTACGGCCCGCGCGCCCCGGTGTGTTCCCTGCTGTGACGGCGGCGTGACAACTAACCGCGATTCTTTTCCCGCCCTCGTGGCGTCCTGCTCGGTACGTTTAGCCGGTCCCGGTCTTCGCGCAGGACCCGGCACGCCGCGCCCTGCGTGTGCCTGCGAGGGCTGACACCGCTGTCCACCGCTGTCCACCGTCCCCCGGTCCTATGCTGCTCCTCAAGAACATCCTCGTCATCCTGCACATCACCACGGCGGCGGCATGGTTCGGCCTCGCCCTGCCTGTCGCCCGGCGTGCGCGCGTTGTGGCCGAAGGCGCGCCGGGGGCTGCCGGGCTCGCCGAAGAGGGCACGCGCATCATTAAGCTGCTCGGCGTGTTCAGCGTGCTGACGCTCGTCTTCGCCTTTGGGGCCTTCTCGGTCGGGATCGCGGTCGGCGGGAGCGGGACCTACGGCTGGCCGTACCACACGGCGCTGCTGCTGCTCCTCGGCCTCATCGGGGTGCAGTTCGGGATCCTACGGCCGGCGTGGGCGGCGCTTCGGCGTGGTGAGGCGGCGGCCGGGCGCGTGGCGATGGGCGTCGGGATCGGGCACACGCTGTGGCTCGTGATCCTCGTGCTGATGTTCTGGCGGCAGCTCTCGGTCGCCGTCGCCGCGCTCTGAGCCTTAGGCACTGCAGCGGTGCGCCGCAGCTAGACGATGCGGTGTGCTGCCCAGGAGAGGTCGGCTCCGGCCTCTTCCCTGCGTGCGGCCTCTGCGGTCTGCCGTATTTTCGGCGCTCCCCTTTCCGTCTCCGCGATGCACCCGATCCCCGCCGAAACGCTGGCGCACCCCGCCGAGCACGGGCTGCCGCGCGCGTCGCTCGGGGCGCGGCTGCGCTTTTTCTGGACGCTGCCCTGGTCCTTCGGCGTGATGTCGCTCTGCTTCGCGGGGTACCTGATCCAGCACGCCTTCCGCCGGAGCGAGCGGCCCTCGGCGCGGTCGTTCAAGGCATGGTCCACGCTCTGGGCGCGGGCCGTGCTCGGCGCGGCCGGCATCGGCGTGGACGCCACGGTCCGGGCCGAGCACGACCCGGCGCAGCCGGTGGTCTTCGTCGCCAACCACCAGAACGAGCTGGACATCCTGACGGTCCTGGCCGGCGTCCCGTGGCCGTTCGGGTTCATGGCGAAGGCGTCGCTGCGGAAGGTGCCCGTGCTCGGGGCGTTGCTCGAGGAGACGGTGTGCCTGCTCGTGGACCGGAGCGACCCGCGCCGGGCCGTCGAGAGCCTGCGCGAGGCCGCCGAGCGCATCCGGGAGGGCAACTCGGTGCTGGTCTTCTGCGAAGGCGAGCGCTCGTTCTCGCGGCACCTGCTGCCGTTCCTGCGGGGGGCCTTCGTGCTCGCCGTCGAGGCCGGGGCACCGCTCGTGCCCGTGACGGTGATCGACAACTACCGGCTCGCCGACGAGCGGCGCTTCGCCGTCCGTGCCGGCACGGCCCGCCTCGTCGTCGGCGAGCCGGTCCCGACAGCCGGGCGGACGCGGGCCGACGTGTCGGCACTGATGGAGGAGGTGCGGGCGGTGATGCAGGCCGAGCTGGACCGGGCGCTCGGCGTATCTTCGGCCCCGCTGCGGGATCGCTCCGCTGGGCCGAGCCAGACCGCCGGCGGATGACAGAGGACAGGCGAAGCTGAGAAAGGTGCGGAGACGGTCGCGCCGCGAGTCAGTGCCACGGTCGGCCGTCCGCTTTTCATCTTCCACGCTGCGTTTCATGGCAAAAAAGAAAGTCAGAGCCGGCAGGAGCGTCGCGGCCGGGGGCGCGGCCGGCGCGGAGGTCGGCACGCCTTCCGGTGTGAGAGCGCGGTCGGCGCGGGTGCGGGCCGCCAGTCCCGCCCTCCAGCGCACGGCCTGGGAGCGGCTCCCGCCCCGCCTCCAGCACGCGGCCTGCCTCGGGTTCCTGCTCGCCGTCACGCTCGGGTTCTTCGCCGCGACCACCTTCGGCGGCAAGAGCCTCGTCGGCGGCGACATCGTGCAGTGGCGCGGGATGGCCGAGTCGGCGATGGCCTACGAGGCGCGGACCGGCCAGGACGCGCTCTGGGTGACCAACGCCTTCGCCGGGATGCCGAGCTTCATGGTGGCCTACCCGAACCAGGTGCTCCAGGTAGACAACGTGCTGGTCTGGCTGCGGCGGCTCGGCTGGTGGCCGGGGGCGCACTTCTTCGCGCTCCTCGTCGGGACGTATCTCCTGCTGTTCTACCTGTTCCGGGACACGCTGGCCGCCGCGCTCGGGGCCGTGGCCTTCGGGCTGACGACCTACATCCCGCTGATCCTGACGGCGGGGCACACCTCGAAGTTCATCGCCCTCGCCTTCGCCCCGTGGCTGCTGCTGGCCTACGCCTACACGGTGCGCCGCCCGCCGGACGCGACCTGGGCGCGGACCCTCCTCGGCGGGCTGCTCTTCGCGGTCGCGCTCGCGGCGAACCTGCGCGCCGGGCACGTCCAGATCACCTACTACGTCGTCTTCATGATCGGCATCGCGTGGATCGTCGAGGGCGTGACGGCCGTGCGCGAGGGGCAGGGCCGCGACTTCGCCGCCTCCACCGGCGCGCTCGCGCTCGGCGGCGTGCTGGCCCTCCTGATGGTGGCGCACCCGTACCTGATCCAGGCCGAGTACAAGGCCTTCACGATCCGGTCGGCGGGCGCGGGCGGCGGCCTCGCCTTCGACTACGCGATGCAGTGGAGCCAGGGCCTCGGCGAGCTGGTGACGCTGCTCGTCCCCGACGCCTACGGCGGCAGCGGGCCGGCCTACTGGGGGCCGAAGCCGTTCACGGCCGGGCCGCACTACGTCGGCGGCATCGTGCTCGTCTTGGCAGGGCTGGCGCTCTGGGGCGTGCGGCGGCGGATCGTGTGGGGCCTCGGGATCGCGGCGCTCGTGATGACGCTCTTCGCGCTCGGCGAGCACTTCGCGCTGCTGAACCGGCCGATGTTCGCGGTCTTCCCGCTCTTCGACGCCTTCCGGGTGCCCGAGACGTGGCTGGCGGCGGTGGCGCTCGCGCTCGCGGTGCTGGCCGGGGCCGGGGCGTACTACCTCGTCCGGCGCGAGCCGACCCCGGAGGGCGAGGCGCGCAAGACGCGGGCGGTCTACGTCGCCCTCGGCGCGGCCCTCGCGCTCACGGCGGTGCTGTGGCTCGGCGGGAGCGCGCTGTTCTCGTTCGAGAGGCCGGGGGAGCAGGCGCAGATCGAGCAGGCCATCGCCCGGCAGAACAACGTCGCGCCGGGTGACCCGCGCGTGCAGCAGGCGGCGGGGCAGGCCCTGGCCGGGCTGGAGGCCGAGCGCGCCGAGGGTTTTTCGGGCGACGCGCTGCGGGCGCTCCTCTTCCTGCTCGCCGCCGGCGCGCTCCTCGTCCTCTCGCGGCGGGGGACGATCCCCGGCTGGGCGCTCCAGGTGGGGCTGCTGCTGCTCGTCACGCTCGACCTGTGGAGCGTCGGGCGGCGCTACTACAACGCCGAGTCCCCGGCGCTGCGGGCGCGGAGCGAGGTCGAGGCGCAGCTCCCCAAGTACGGGTTCGACCGCTTCATCGAGGCGCGCGTCGAGGTGGCCGGCGGGCCGGGGCACTTCCGCACGCTCCCGCTCGCGCTGGGCGCCTTCAACGACGGGCGGACGCCGTACTACTACGAGTCCGTCGGCGGCTACCACGGGGCCAAGCTCGCGCTCTTCCAGGACTACATAGACCACCTGCTCGCCAATCCCGACGGCTCGCTCAACCCGAACGGGCTGGACCTGCTGAGCACGCGCTATGTCATCGCCCAGGGGCCGATCCCCGGCCTGAACCCGGTGTTCACGGACGAGCAGACGGGGACCGTCGTGCTCGAAAACCCGGACGCGCTGCCGCGTGGGTTCTTCGTCGAGAACGCTGAGGTGGTCGAGGACCGCGAGGAGACGTTCCGGCGGCTGCGCGACCCGAGCCTCGACCTCCGCCGGACGGCGCTCCTCCCCGAGCCGCTGCCGGTGCCCATCGCGCCGGCCCCGATAGACTCGGCGAGCACGGCGACCGCCGAGCTGCGGCGCTTCGGGCCGCGCGAGATCGTCTGGCAGGTCGAGACTGACCGCCCGCGCCTCTTCGTCGCCGACGAGGTCTACTACCCGGCCGGCTGGCACGCCACGCTCGACGACGAGCCGGTGCCGATCCTGCGGGCCGACCACCTGCTGCGTGCCGTGCCCGTCCCGGCCGGCCGCCACATCCTCTCGATGCGCTTCGACCCGCCGCGCCACGCGCTGGGCATTCTGGTCTCGCGCATCGCCACGTTCCTCGTCTACCTCGGGGCACTCTTCGTAACCGGACTGCTGTGGTACCGGCGCGGCGAGCACGAATGACCCCACCGCTGGCATGACGCCTCCTCGCTTTCCCGCCGATCCCCTCCTCGCCCGGCGCTACCGCCTGACGCTCCGGTTCATGGAGGACTCGCTCCCGCCCCCGGCCCGCCTCCTCGACCTCGGCACGCCGAACCCCCTCTCGGACATCATGCAGGGCATCGGCTACACCGTCCAGAACACCTCGGGCGACCTCGACGACACGCCCGAGGTGGTGCGTGGAGCAGACGTGGAGGCGGCGACGGCGTTCGAGATTCTGGAGCACCTCGTGGCTCCGCTGAACGTGCTCCGCGCGATTCCAGCTCCTCGGCTCTTCGTCACGGTCCCGCTCCGGCTGTGGTTCGCCAGGGCGTACTGGAACCCCGACGACCCATGGGACCGGCACTACCACGAGTTCGAGGACCGGCAGTTCGACTGGCTCCTCGACAAGGCGGGGTGGAGGACCGTGCGGGCGGAGAAGTGGACGGGGCCGGCCCCGAACCACGTCATCGGGATACGGCCGCTGCTGCGGCGCTTCGTCCCCCGGTGGTACGCCGTCGAAGCCGTGCGGAGCTGAGGAGAGGGAAGAGAGCAAACCACATAGTTACCGAGGCCGTATAGTTACCGAATAGTTACCGAGGCCGTCGCGCTCCGCGCCCACTGTCTCCTATCCACCGTCCGCTGCCCACTGTCTTCTGCTCATGCGCCGGCTCCTCGTCGTGACGTACTACTTCCCGCCCTCCGGTGGGGCCGGCGTGCAGCGCGTGCTGAAGTGGGTGAAGTACCTCCGAGGGTTTGGCGTCGAGCCGACGGTCTTGACGGTCAAGGCGGGGGCGTATCCGAAGTACGACAAGACGCTGGCGCGGGACGTGCCGCCCGGCGTGGCGGTTCACCGGACGCCCGCCTTCGATCCCTACGGGGCCTATGCCCGTCTCACGGGGCGAGGGCGGCAGCAGGCCGTGGCCGCGACGACCGGCTACGTCGCCGAGAGCCGGGACCCGAAGGAGCGCCTGGCGCAGTGGGTCCGGGCGAACCTCTTCATCCCGGACGCCCGCGTCGGCTGGGTGCCGTTCGCCGTCGCGCGCGGGCTGCGGCTCCTGCGCGACGGATCGTTCGATGCCCTCCTCACCTCCGGCCCGCCGCACTCGGTCCACCTCACGGGGCTGGCGCTGCACCGGCTCACCGGCCTCCCGTGGCTCGCCGACTTCCGCGACCCGTGGACCGACATCAGCTACTACGACGAGCTGCCGCGCACGGCGCTCGCCCGCGCCGCCGACGCGTGGCTGGAGCGCGCCGTGCTGCGCGAGGCCACACGTGTCGTCACGATCAGCGAGGCGGGGAAAGCCCTCTTCCTCGGCAAGGTGGCGCGGCCCGCCGAGGAGGTTGCCGTGATCGAGAACGGGTTCGACCCGGCGGACTTCACGGACGGCCCGGAGCCGTCGGCGGACCGCTTCGTGCTGGCCTACGTCGGGAGCCTCTACGGCTCGCGCAGCCCGGAGGCGCTGTGGCGGGCGCTAGCGGCGCTGCGCGGGCAGGGGCGTATCCCGAGGCTCCGGCTCCGGCTCGTTGGGCGCATCGGGGACGAGGTGCAGGCGACGCTCCGCCGCTACGGACTCGCCGCCGTTGCCGAGACCGTGCCGTACCTGCCGCACGACGCGGCCGTCCGCGAGATGCAGCGGGCCACGGCGCTCCTGCTCACCATCGAGCCGTACCGCCACGAGCACGGCACCACGACGGGCAAGCTCTACGAGTACCTCGCCGCCGGCCGCCCCATTCTCGGCTCCGGGCCGACGGATGGGGCCGCTGCCGATCTGCTCCGCACGACGGGTGCCGGCCGGATGATCGAGCGCGACGCCGCCGACGGCTTCGCCGAGCACCTCCTGGCGCTCTACCAAGCGTGGGAGCGCGGGGCGATACCCGAGGGCGCGAGCGCCGAGGCCGCCGCGCCGTACTCGCGCCGCGCGCAGGCCGGCGAGGTGGCGGCCCTGCTCGACACCCTGACACCGCCGGAGGCAGCAGCATGAGCCGCGCGCCATTCCACATCCTCATGGTGCTCGACCACGCCTACCCACCCGACGTGCGCGTCGAGAACGAAGCCCGCTCGCTCGTCGAGGCCGGATTCGAGGTGTCGCTCCTCGCCCTCGCGCCGGACGAGCGCCCTGCCCTGGACGAGCACGAAGGCACGACGGTTTACCGATCGAAGCTCCCGAAGAAGCTGCTCAACGTGATGCGTGGCCTCGTCAGCACGCTCCCACTGATGGACCTCTACCTCGCTCGCCGCATCCGTCAGCTCTACGCCCACCGCCCCTTCGACGCAGTCCACGCGCACGATCTCTACCTCGTCGGGGCCGCGCTGCGGGCGGGGCGAGCGCTCGGGCTGCCGGTCGTGGCGGACCTCCACGAGAACTGGGTGGAGGGGCTGCGGCACTACGCGTGGAGCGCACGCTTCCCCGGCAAGCTCGTCATTAACATCCCGCGCTGGGAGCGGACCGAGCGCCGCTGGGTCCACCGCATCGACCGGCTGGTGGCGGTCATCGAGGAGCAGGCGGAGCGGTACGCGGCGATGGGCGTACCCCGCGAGCGGATCGTGGTGACGCCGAACACGATCAGGCTGGCGATGTTTCGTGGCGTCGAGCTGGAGGCCGGCCTGCTCGAGGCGCTGCGCTCCCCGCTCACACTCGTCTACACTGGCGGGATCGACGCGCACCGGGGGCTAGAGACGGCCATCGACGCGATGCCATCGATCCTGCGGGGCGAGCCGGCGGCGCAGCTCGTGATCGTCGGGGACGGGCGGATCAGGCCCGAGCTAGAAGCGCGCGCGGCGGCGCGCGGCCTCGGCGCGGCGGTGCGGTTCGAGGGCTGGCAGCCGCAGCTGCGACTCAAGAGCTACATTGCCGCGGCGGACCTCTGCCTCGTCCCGCACCGCAAGACAGTCAACACCGACGCGGGGATTCCGCACAAGCTGTTCCACTATCTGTTCCTGTCTCGCCCCGTCCTGGTCACGAACTGCCGCCCATTGGAGCGGATCGTGGAGGCGGAACGCGTAGGTCTCGTGTTCCCGTCGGGGGAGGCCGAGGCGCTCGCGGCGGCGGCGCTCCGCCTCGCCGCCGACCCCTCCGAGCGCGAGGCGATGGGCGCACGCGGCCATCGGGCCGTGCTGGAGCGCTATCACTGGGAGGCCACAGTGCAGGGACTGATCGGTATGTATGGCAAGCTCCGGGACGACCGGGCAGCCTAGCCACCGCGCACCAGCGCATTCTTTTCGGAGGCTGGACCGTTGGCCGTTTCCCTGGCGCGGCTCGCCAAGCAGAGCGGGATCTACACGCTCGGGAACCTCGCGCTCAAGGCGGGGGGGCTGGTGCTCCTCCTGCTCTACCTCGATCCTGCCTTCCTCTCGCAGGCGGAGTACGGGCGGCTCGTCCTGCTGGAGACCGCCGCCGGCCTCCTCACCGTGACGCTCGGGCTGGGGCTGGCGCAGGGGCTGCTGAAGTATGCCACGGACCCGGCACACGCAGGCGAGCGCGACGCGTTCGCCTTCACTACCCTCGTCGTCACGGTCGCCCTCGCGGCAGCGGCGTGGGGCCTCGTCGCGCTCGCGGCGCATCCCCTTGCCGCGCTCATCCTAGACGACGGCACGCGCGCTGGCCTCGTGTACCTCCTCGGAGCCTACGTCGCCTTCAAGGTGGTCGCCTCGGTCCCCTACATGACGCTACGGATCGAGGAGCGCGCAGGATGGTACGTGCTCGGCGTGCTCGCGGAGTTCACCGTGCTCCTGGGCGGAGTGTATTATTTCCTCGTGGTGCGGCGGCTAGGGCTAGAAGGCGTGCTCCTCGGCCTGGTGGCCTCGGCGGCCGTGGCGGCCGTGCTCCTGAGTGCCGGCCTGCTGGCACGGTCGCCGTGGCAGTTCCGGGGGGAGCGGGTGGTCTTGCTGCTCCGCTTCGGAGCACCGCTCACGTTCGCAAGCCTGGCCGCGGTGCTCCTCAACACGGGCGACCGCTTCGTGCTCAAGGCCTTCGAAGGGGCGGACCTGGTGGCGGTCTATGGGTTGGCGCAGAAGTTCGGCGGCCTCGTCAACATGCTCTTCGTGCAGAGCTTCAGCATGTCCTTCGCCGTGCTCGGGCTGAAAGCCCTCGGCAGCCTCGCCGCAGACGCCGGGGGCGAGGTCGGCAACCTGCACCGCCGCACGTTTCGGCACTTCGCGGTCCTCACCGGGTGGGGCGTGCTCGGCGTGTCGGTGCTCGCCTTCGACGCGACGATGCTGGTCTCCCCGAATCCGGCCTATCTCGAAGCCGACCCGCTCATCCTGCCCATCGGGCTGGGGTTCATGGCCTACGGCATCTACTACGTGGTGATGAACGTGCTCTACGCGGCCGAGCAGACAGGACGGATCGCGGGGAATGTGCTCGGGGCTGCCCTGTTCAACCTCCTGCTCAACCTCGCCCTCGTCCCGGTGCTCGGCGCGATGGGTGCGGCGGTGGCGACCCTCGCGGCCTATGCTGGGCTGGCCGCCGTCACCGCGTGGCAAGCCTGCCGCGTCGCCCCCATCGCGTTTCCGTGGCGCGCCCTCGTGGTCGTCGTGTTGCTCGTTGTGGGGCTGTGGGGACTGGCGCAGCCGTCGCAGCCGTGGTCTGTGGCGGCGCGGTTGGGCTGGCGCGTAGGGCTGCTTGTGCTCTATCCCATGCTGGTTCTGGCGGCCGGCGTCTACACCCGTGACGAGCTCAGAACGATAGGCAACGCGGTGCGGGTGTGGTGGGCGCAGCGCAGGGCCGAGCAGGAGGAATGACAGGTGCTGCCGGGAGCAGGTTCATCGCCGGCTCCGCTAACGAGGTGGGCGTGCGGCGTCTGTGCTTGCGACCTTCTCCGACGCGTCTCCGGCGCGGGGCTGGACAGCGGCCCGGCGTGGTGGGATCATGGGGCTAAACAGGCTGGCTTATCTTCCTGGCGCGCCGCCCTGATGCCATGTCTGCTTCCGACGTCTCTGCCACCCTCTCCGAGCGGCTCCGCGCGTTCCTCGCCGAGTGGTCGCTGCGCCGCGACCGGCCCGAGAACGAGACGCGGCGGCGCTGGGCGGCGATCCTCGTATCGGTCGCCGTCGCCTTCGTGCTGTGGTTCACGTTCAGCATGCGGGAGTTCTACTCCGTGGTGGTCGAGATGCCGCTCGTGGTGCGCAACCTGCCGGAGGGACGGGCGCTGAGCCGCCTGCCGCAGCGCGTGGCGCGGGTCACGGTGCAGGGCGAGGGCTGGGACCTGCTCGCGCTCCGACGCCGCCCGCCCACGCTCGCCGTCGACGCGCAGGAGGCCCGCCTCGACGTGCTCTCGGCGGCCTCCGACGGCACGCGGCTCCCGTCGGGCGTCTCGGTGCAGAGCGTCGTCCCGGCCGTCGTCGAGCTCGAGCTCGAGCCGCGCGTCACGCGCGCGCTGCCGGTCCGCCTCCGCAGCCGGTTCGAGATGGCCCCGCTCTACGAGACGCTCGACGAGCCGACCCTCCGCCCGGACACCGTCGTCGTCTCCGGCGCGCGCTCGATCCTGAACAGCCTCGAGGCGTGGCCGACGGCCGAGGTCGTGCGCGAGGACGTGGACGAGTCCTTCACGACGAACGTCGCGCTCTCGGACACCCTCGCCGGCCTCGTGGACCTGAGCCTCCGCAACGTCGAACTGACGGTGTCGGCGGCGCTCTACACCGAAGCCTCGCGGGAGCTCGAAGTGCGCACCGAAGGGACCCCGCCGGGGGCGGACCCCGTGCGCCTCATCCCCTCCACCATTACCGTCACCTACCGCATCCCGGTGGACGAGTTCGAGCGGGCGCAGGAGACCGAGCGCTTCTACGCCGCCGTGGACTACGCCTCGGCGATCAACGACACGACGGGGACCGTGCAGCCCATCCTCCACCTCCCGCAGGAGCTCCACGTCCGCGACCCCCGCACCGATCCGCGCCGGCTCCAATACCGCATCCTCGTGGAATAGAGCACGGATGGGAGAAAAGAGAGAGGAGATAGAAAAGAGAGATGCTCCTGTTCTTTCTCTTCCCTCTCCTCTTTCTCTTCGCTCTCCTCTCTATGATCTACCTCGCCCTCGCGGTCGCGTGCAGCCTGGCGATTGCCACGATCTTCAAGCACAGCGAGCGGCGGGGACTGGGCCGGGTGGCTCTGCTGACGGCGAACTATGCTGTAGCGTTCGCCGTGGCTGCCGGGCTGCTAGCCCTCGGCGTGGAGCCTACGGGCAGGGGGACGGCGCTGCGGCCGGGGCTGGTCGCGCTCGGCGTGTGGACCGGGGCGCTGTTCATCGGCGGGTTCGTGCTGTTCGCGCATGCGATCCAGGTGGCCGGCATGTCGCTGGCGACGGGCGTGATGCGGCTGGCCGTGGCGCTGCCGTTCCTGGCGTCGTGGTGGGTGTGGGGCGAGGTGCCGAGCGCGGCACAGGTCGCCGGGCTGGCCGTGGCCGGGGCCGCGTTTTTCCTGATCGCCCGGCGAGAGGCCCCGGCGGCGACGGCCCATGCTGCCGGGCTGGGAGACTCCGGTGGGGACGGGGCGCTCGGTAGCTGGGGCGTAGCCGGGGTTCTGGCCCTCCTGTTTCTGGCCGGCGGAACCGTAGACATCTCGATGAAGGCGTTCGACGAGGTGTTCGCGGCGACCAGCAGCCGGGCGCTGTTTCTGCTGATGGTCTTCGGCGTGGCGTTCGGGATCGGGCTGGCCCTCGTCGTGGCGCGTGGCGTGCGCACGGGCACCTGGCCGCGCGGGGCGACGCTCGGCTGGGGTGTGGTGCTGGGCCTGGTCAACTACGGCTCGGCGGAGTTCATCTTGCAGGCCATCGCCCGGCTCTCCGGGCCGTTCGTCTTCCCGGTCAACAACATCGCCATTGTGATCGGCGCGGCCCTGCTCGGCGTCCTCGCTTGGGGCGAGCGGCTCTCGGGCGCGAACCGCCTCGGGCTGGGGCTGGCCGTGGCAGCGCTCGTGCTGATGGGGCTGTAGGGAGAGGATGGGAGGATGGGAGGATGGGAGGATGGGAGGATGGGAGGATGGGAGGATGGGAGGATGGGAAGAAAAAAGGCGCATAAGATACCGAGGCCGTTGCGCTCCGCACCTTCAGGGGCGATGGGCTGCGCCGAGCCTTCGGGTTCCTCGTGGTCGCCCGAGGAATGGCTCCACTGTCCACTGCCTTCTGATAAACCCGGAGGCGGGCGGCGCGTATAGGCCGCCATGCCGATTCCTCGCCGCCGCCTGCTCCTCGCGCTCGCCGTGCTCCTGGTCGGGGCCGGCCTCGCCGTGGCGCTGTGGTGGGCGCGCCCCCGCTGGTCGGTCGAGCGCGTCCGCGACACCGTCGTGACGACGATCCAGTCGGAGGCACCGGCGTCGGACCTGGTCACCGGGCGCGTCGGGATTTCGGCGCGGCGCGAGATCCGGGACCTCGGGCAGTTCTCGTGGCTCCCGGCGTGGCTTGATCTGCCCGGCGTGAACTTCCTCGACGCCGAGGCGCGCGTCGAGGTCACGGGCGAGGCGCTCTACGGGTTCGACGTGCGCGCCCTCCGGCCCGAGATGATCGAGGTCCACCCGGACGGCCTCGTGGACGTGACGCTGCCGGCGCTGCGCGTGATCGCCGTCGAGACCGACCTCGGCAGGCTACGCGTCGAGAGCCAGGAGGGCGTGCTCCGCGGCGGGGCCGGCCGCCGGCTCGAAGGCGAGGCGCTGCGCGACGTGCAGGCGCTCCTGCGCCGGCAGGCCGAGCGCCACCTCGAGGACTCGGTGCAGCCCGGCGTCAACACCGCCGAGGCGCTGGCGGCGATGCTCCGGCCGCCGCTCCAGGCCGCCGGCCTGGCCGAGCCGCGCTTCCGCTTCCACCTCGGCCCGGACCTGACGCTCGAGCCGTCGGCCGAGTGAACCGTCATGGCCTCTGATCGCCCCCCGTTTCTCGACACGCCCGGCGGGATCATCACCGCCTCCGGGGTGCGGTTCCACACGACGCGCGCCCTCCTGGAGGAGTACGCCGGGCCGGTGCTGGAGGTCGTCCCGCTCGCCACGCTCGTGGCGCGCACCGAGGTGTGGCTGCGCTCGGGGCAGACGCTCGCGCTCTGGACGCTGGCCGGGCTGCTGCTCGTGGTCCCGCCGGTGGGGGCCGTCCTGGCCGCCCTCACGGTCTACCTCGGGTGGGAGACGGTGGGGCCGTCGTTCGTGAGCCGGCGGCTCGTGGCCGTGTTCCGGGTGCTGGACGGGCCGCTCGTGCAGGCGGCGCTCTACGTGGCCGTGCTGAGCTGGCTCGGCGTGGAGGGGCGGCTCAGCGCCGTCGGGGCAGGGCTGGCTGGGTTCGTGCTCGTGCGCTGGCGGCTGCTGCCGCTCGCGCTGCGCTCCGCGCTGCGCATCCTGCGCCGCCCGCTCTACACGCTCCCCGTGCCGGACCAGGTGCTCCGCGCCTTCGTCCTGCGCGCAGCCCTCCGCCACGGCATCACGCTGCCGCAGCTCGAACGCCTCAAGCAGGAGCTGCGCGGCTAAGGAAAAAAGCTGCGCCGCCCGGCCGCCCGAGGGAACGGGGAGCGGGGCGCTCGGTGAGAGGGGGAGTTGCTGGCGACCACGCGTTATCAACTCGTCGCGTTATCAACTCGTGTCCTTTGCAGAGGGTGTGTATGGCACGGGCCGCCGTACTATACCGGCCTCCCCGTGCCTCTCCCCCGCACGATCATCCCTTCCCCCCTCTACCTTCACCCTAGCCCCCCATGAGCACCGCCAACAGCATGCGCGACGGCCAGCAGAACGGCCACGATCAGCCGGACAACCGGAAGCTGGACGACCTCGAACCCTTCCGCGAAGAAGGGGCCGGCGAGGCGCTCACGACCAACCAGGGCGTCCGCATCAACGACAACCAGAACTCGCTCAAGGCCGGCGAGCGCGGGCCGACGCTCCTGGAGGACTTCATCTTCCGCGAGAAGATGACCCACTTCGACCACGAGCGCATCCCCGAGCGCATCGTCCACGCGCGCGGCGAGGCGGCCCACGGCTACTTCCAGGTCTACGAGCCGATGGCCGACCTCACCCGCGCGGCCTTCCTCCAGGACCCGGCCAAGAAGACGCCCGTCTTCGTCCGCTTCTCGACCGTGGCCGGCTTCCGCGGCTCGACCGACCTCGCGCGCGACGTGCGCGGCTTCGCCGTCAAGCTCTACACCGACGAGGGCAACTTCGACCTCGTCGGCAACAACATGCCGGTCTTCTTCATCCAGGACGCGACCAAGTTCCCCGACCTCATCCACGCTGTCAAGCCCGAGCCGCACAACGAGATCCCGCAGGCGGCGAGCGCGCACGACACCTTCTGGGACTTCATCTCGTGCATGCCCGAGTCCATGCACATGATCATGTGGGTGATGTCCGACCGCGCCATCCCGCGCAGCCTCCGCATGATGGAGGGCTTCGGCATCCACACCTTCCGCTTCGTCAACGCCGAGGGCGTCTCCCACTTCGTCAAGTTCCACTGGAAGCCGCTGCTCGGCATGCACTCCGTCGTGTGGGACGAGGCGCTCAAAATCTCCGGCAACGACCCCGACTTCCACCGCCGCGACCTCTGGGAGGCCATCGAGCGCGGGGACTACCCCGAGTGGGAGCTCGGCGTCCAGATCGTCCCCGAGTCCGACGAGCACGCCTTCGACTTCGACCTCCTCGACCCGACCAAGATCATCCCCGAGGAGGTCGTGCCCGTCCAGCGCATCGGCAAGATGGTCCTCGACCGCAACCCGGACAACTTCTTCGCCGAGACCGAGCAGGTGGCCTTCCACCCCGGCCACGTCGTCCCCGGCATTGATTTCACGAACGACCCGCTCCTCCAGGGCCGGCTCTTCTCCTACACCGACACGCAGCTCAAGCGCCTCGGCGGCCCCAATTTCGCCGAGATCCCGATCAACCGGCCCGTCGCCGCCGTCCACAACAACCAGCGCGACGGCCACATGCGCCAGATGATCAACAAGGGGCAGGTGGCCTACGAGCCGAACACGCTCGCCGGCGGCTGCCCCTTCCAGGCGAAGGCCGCCGAGGGCGGGTTCGTGAGCTACCCCGAGCGGATCGAGGCCCACAAGGTGCGCGAGCGCAGCGAGAGCTTCTTCGACCACTACTCCCAGGCCGCCCTCTTCTTCAACAGCCAGTCCGCGCCCGAGCAGGACCACATCGTGAACGCGCTCTCGTTCGAGCTCGGCAAGGTGGACAGCGAGGTCGTGCGCCAGCGGATGCTGGTCCACCTCTCGAACATCAACGACGACCTCGCCGCGCGCGTGGCCGAGAACCTCGGGATGGACGTGCCCTCCGTGGGCGACCTCGACCAGCCGCTCAACCTCGGCTTCCCCGCCGACGCCGACCCCGAGCGCTACCAGCCGCGCCCGCGCCACGACATGCCGCCCTCGCCCGCGCTCAGCATGGCGAACACCGTCAAGACGGCTCGGACGCGCCAGGTCGCCGTGCTCGCCGCCGACGGCGTGGACGGTGACGACCTCGACGCGGTGAAGCAGGCGCTCATGGACGCGGGCGCGATGGCGAAGGTCGTCGCGCCGCGCATGGGCACGATCCAGACCGCCTCGGGCGACGAGGTCAAGGCCGACGAGAGCCTGCTCACGACGGCCTCTGTGCTTTTCGACGCCGTCTACGTCCCCGGCGGCGAGGACAGCGTGGCGGCGCTGAAGAAACAGGGCAAGGCGCTCCACTTCGTCAACGAGGCGTACATGCACGCCAAGGCCATCGCCGCCACGGGTGCTGGCGTGGACCTGCTGCGCGCGTCCTACCTCGGCACCCGCGGGCTGCTCGATGGCGATCCCTCGGACGGCGAGGTGTCGGCCGAGGACGGTGTCGTCCTCGCCGAGAGCGCCGGAGCTGACGGGATGACTGAGGCGTTCGTCGAGGCCGTCGCCCAGCACCGGCACTGGGGCCGCGAGATGAAAGAGCAGGTCCCGGCCTGATCGGTAGGCCGAAGAGCAGGCGGCCAGGCCCTCCAGCGTTCACGCGCCCTGGAGGGCCGGGCCCTTTCAGCAGGCCACGCTGCTAGGTCGGCCTCGACCCCGGATCAAGTCCGGGGCAGGTTCTAGGCGATGGCGTCCCGCCGTTCGGCAGCGTTGGCTTCGCCGACCTGTCGGTTCTTGAACGCGAGGTTCGCGGCGGCCGAGGGGACGACAGGCAGGGGCGGCGGATGGGTCTCACCGCTCAGGCCCTCCCACCGCTCTAGGCCATCGCCTCGAGCACGGCAACGAAGCGCGGGTGGTCGCGCAGGGGGTCCATGTCGGGGTCGTGCTCGAGCCACCGCCGGTCGGCGATGCCGAGCGCGGCGGCGCGTTCGAGGTGGCCGAGGGCAGCCTCCGTCTCACCGGCTTTGGATAAGTTGCAGGCCGTATTCCAGGCGACGATGGGGTCCTCCGGGGCCATGTCCGCAGCTCGCCGCGTCCACTCGAGCCCGCGCTCGCGCTGGCCCATCATCAAGAGCCCGGCAGCCCCAAGGCTGATGGCCCGCACGTCGTTGGGGTTCAATTCCAGGTGTCGCTGGGCTCGTTCGAAGCCCGTCCGGTACTGGGCCTGGGCAGCCTCGGTGTGCCCCATCGCCTCGTAGACCTGCGCCAGCAGGCACGCCGCCTGGTACTCGTTCGGGTCCAGCGTGGCGGCACGCTCGAACAGCAGGGCCGTCTGCTCGATCTTCCCCTGCTGGAAGCAGAGCCGGCCGTAGAAATAATGCGCGTCGTAGCTCTGGTTGTTGAGCCGGAGTGCTTCCTCCATCGCCTGCTCGGCCTCTTCGAACCGCTCGTCCAGCGTCAGGGCGAGACTGAGCGCCACGTGCGATTCCGCCAATTGCGGGGCGAGCGCGACCGCCCGCCGGCTCGCCTGCCGGGCCGCCTCTCGGTCGGCCTCCGACTCCCTCGACCACAGGTAGAGGTAATAGCTGC